>JBAXMF010000112.1:0-7256 GCA_037134435.1 Methanomicrobiales archaeon
AATCGTGGATGATTTGTTGTTGTTCTTCTTCAGGTGATTTGGTTTCAACGGGTAGCGGATTCTGAAGCGCATATATCCGTTCTTGGCAGGCATGAGCATCGTCTAATCTCCCCAGCCTGTTCAACACGGATGCCTTATTGTGTAAAATATCCGTATTGGTGGGATCAGATTCGAGACCTGTATTATAAGCCGAAATCGCCGACCCAAAAATTCCTTGTCTCGCTAAACTATTTCCTCGTTTCTTCCAGGAGATGGCATCATCTTGTTTATCTTTTATACTTTCACCTCCCAGATTTTCACCAACCCGTTAATATAACTATGATTCATTCACGCCAAAGGCGATAAGCGTATCCAGGGTATGACCCGCGGGTTTGTTGTAACAACGATTGTTTTTGGAAAATTATATAATCCGACAAAAACTGTCGTGAAGAATACCGGATACCAGGAAAATGATTTTACAAAAATATCCACGAAATCGCAGGGATTAATAGAATAATTACAAGAAACACTGTGGAAATCGCCCTCACTGGTTTTTGATTAGTACTGTATATCAACGCGACCAGGATGGATACCAACAGACCAAGAATGAAACCTCCAAGATGGGCAAACACATTGATTTTTTCATTTCCCAGGTCCAGCAAAATAACAAAAATCGGGGTAATAATAAAAAGAGCGGATACCAGTATTAACAGAAGGACTCCAATATTCAATTTATTCAATGTCTGAATTTCATTCTTCTCCAGTTTTTCACCAGGTCCTCTTTTCAAATGTGTATTCAACAGGGATTTTGTGAGAATTGCATCATATACCATTTCCAATAGTAAAAATATGAAATATGACGTAAATGCCCACAAAATTCCTGAAAACCCCCATGTACCTGATTGTTTCACCATTTTCCCGAAAATAATTGAAATCCCTGCGATTGAAAACGGTAATACAAAGAAAAACACGGCACTGGTCAGAAACAAGGATTTTTCAGAATAATTTAGTGACAATACCTTGTTCACCTTTAATACCGGGATAATTACGAAAAAGAAGATTATGATGAGTAAAATTATGGCTACATACCCTGAGTAATTCCCAAGTAAGTGCGCAAACGAACTGATATTATGAACATATGTGGAAAAGAACATACTTGAAATATTTGGGTGATTGTAATCCAGGTGGAAATAATCCAGTGTGAACTGTGGGGGAATCAAATAAAGGATTGAGAACTGGAATAATGCCAGGGTAATGGGCGGCACGACGATCAGGGCCATTACCCCGACAAAACATAGCCCACTTTTTGAATTATAATAGGGCTTTAATTCGGTGTAGTATTCAATAAATTTCTTCAACACTACGGCAACCCTGGGTTGTAATCCGCTGGATGGCCCCATTAGTGTAGACTGCGACTTACTGGTTTAATTTGATATCGTGGCCAGCAACTATCTCCCATTCTCCACCTTGTACTATGCCAAGTCAGATTCAAAAATAAACCGAAACTATAAACTATTGGATTGTTGCATTTCTGTTTGTTATCTATGAACGCTGATACTCAAATCGCCGAAGCTTATTATAAAGACGGCATAACCCATATCAATTCTGATGAGGATGACGTAGCAATCAAATTCTTTGATAAAGCCATAGAGAGAAAACCAGATTATTCTGAGGCTTGGAATTACCGTGGAGTCTCGCTTTACAAAGTTAATCGGGTTCACGAAGCGATTGATTCCTTTGATAAAGCGATTGTTTCTAAACTTGATTACTCTGAGGCGTGGTTCAACAGAGGATTCAGCTTACTTTATCTTGATCGGGATGGGGAAGCAATTACATCCTTTGATAAAGCTATTAATCTGAACCCTAATTTATCAAAGGCATATTATTATTACGGAATCGCCCTTGAAAAACTTGGGCGAAATGAAGATGCTATCAGATACCTCGACAAATTTCTAAATATTGAACCCGAAAATCATGAGACTACATACATAAGTGCAGAAATGCTTGCCTCACTAGGTCAATATGACTACGACGATGCATGGAATGTTCGGGGTGGATCATTGTTTGCACTCAACCGATATGACGAAGCACTAAAATCATTTGATAAAGCAATCGAGATCAATCCCGAACATTACAAAGCCTGGTATAACCGTGGAGTAATTTTGGGTCATCTTGACCGATATGAGGAAGCTATCCAGTCCTATGACAAATCGCTTGAAATCAATCCTGATTACTCCGATGCATTAGGCAATCGTTCAGTTGCTTTATACAATGCTGGGAGATATGAAGAGGCCGTCGAATCCTTTGATAGTATGCTTTTAATCACACCAGACAATTCATTGGCGTGGTTTAACCGTGGAAAAGCTCTCAGAGACCTCGGAAAGCATAAAGAATCCACCGAATCTTATGATCATGCCATTCAAATTGATCCAAATTTCGCTAATGCATATTACTGGAGAGGGGTTGCATATGGTAATCTTGGGCAACCCGAAAAGGCATTCGAATCATTTGATCAGGCGAGCAAGATTAATCCTCATGATTTCGACGCCTGGAATAACAGAGGGGTCTCGCTCGGTCTTCTTGGCCGGTATGAGGATGCGGTCTTTTCCTTTGATCAGGCGAGCAAATTCGATCCAAATTATGCAAGGTTATGGTTTGACCGGGGGATGGCACTTATTAAACTCGGACGTAATGATGATGCAATAGAATCATTCGACAAAGCAATCGAGATCGATTCCGATTATTACGACGCGTGGGGTAATCGGGGATACACACTTGACAAAATGGGTCGATCTGAGGAAGCGATCGAATCTTTTGACAAAGTTGTTGCAATCAAACCAGATGAATTCGATGGCTGGTTTTTCCGTGGAAAAACACTTGGCAATCTCAAACGGTATGATGAAGCACTCGAATCTTTTGATCAAGCACTAAAAATTGATCCCGACGATGAAGATGCCTGGAATTCGCGAGGTATCACGCTTGGCCTGCTTCGTCGGTACGAGGACGCACTCTCCTCCTATGAACAAGCTCTTAAAATTAAGCCTGATTATACCTACGCTATGGTTAGCAAAGGCGTCACCCTGTGTAATCTTGAAAGGTTTGACGAGGCAATTCCAGCCTTCGATCACGCACTTAAAATTAAACCCGTAAATCCAAGGGCCTGGTATCATAGAGGATACGCACTTTCCGAACTCGGAAAACATGAAGATGCAATAAAGTCCTTCGATAAAGTAATTGAGATAGACCCGAATAATTTTGTGATCTGGTTCGAACGCGGGATCTCACTTGCTGAAATTAACAAGCACGAAGAAGCAATCCAATCCTTCGATAACGCCATCAAGATCGATCCCAACAATTTTGAGGTATGGGCTGAGCGTGGAATGAGTCTTGATGAGATGGGTCAATATGCCGAGGCAGTTTCTTCCTTTGATCAATCACTCAAAATCAAGCCCGGTCTTTCTAAAGTCCGTGAAAATCGTGAACGTGTACTGCGGAAGATGTGAAATGATCCCTTAAACACATTGATTTTTTAAGTTCTAACGAAAAGTAAGACTGAGCCCATATAAAAAATTAGGCATGGTCTCTGTTTTCTTGTAATCTTAAGGTGAATAATCTGTCGTTTGAAAAATAAAATTATCCAAGTTTTTGTTCCGCGATCTCTAACATATTCGCACTTTCGGTATCATCACCTATTTTATTCAAAACCCATTGCATTTCATCTTCCCTTCCTTCACCTAAACCTAAACCCATCTGCCATACGACATCCCAATAAAAATCAGAATCATATGAATTTTTTATATCTTCGAATCCTGATTGGTCTCCGATTTCTGTTAATGCCCATGCTGCAGCGGATACAACAGGGAACATTTTGATTTTTAGCAATTTCAATAGTATGGGAACCGCACTTTTATCTTTTATTTTGCCATAAGCCCATGCTACTGCGGTGTTTGTGTCAACGTTTGAATTTGCGGATTCATCTGGACCATATACATAAAAATCAAGACCTTCTTCTAATTTTGGGATATATGATGGGTCGGCTGAAAGTCCACAAAGATATGCCAGTTTAATCTGGTTATCTGGACTTTCCTTTGCAAAATTCGCCATAGATTTCGCGAACTTGGAGGATTGGTAATCCCCAAATTCTTTTTCCAATTGAGAAAGATAACGATCATCATCATCTAAATAAAAATCATCCACATAATTTTCTTCATCTTCTTCATCTGCCTCATCCTCTTCATCGGGATTCACCATCTCATATGCTCCCTGGTTATAGAGGTTGACTGATAGTGCAATCAGGTCTTCGTCACCTGGAATATCAAAGGTATATTTTCCTTGGAGCCTTCCTTCTAACGTATCAATATCGGGGCCGCCTTCCTTATGCAAATCTTCATCGTAACAATAGTACCTGAGTATGGCCAATGCCATTTTCCTATTATCTTCATTCGAGAGGTAAGTGAGGATCGTTCCTTCCGCTGCTATCCCTGCATTGCTGATCATTGCCCCAGGTGTAGCAAAACAGACGTGTTCGTTGAGTTCCGTAACAAGGATGTGCAATTTATACTCTGGTAGATTCCCTTCGTTATCAGATTCAAGCGACTTTAGATTTTTGAAAAAATCCTGAATACATTGTCCGGTGTATTCGTCTTCATCTACTCCGCCAGGGGCGTCATATGCACTACGACTAAGCGGTGATAATATATCGATATAATCCTTGGCAGAATTGCAGAGAAAGAGAAGACTAAGTCCCAGGTCACAACCACAACCACACCCTCCGGCACCCTTTTCCCAGCGGGACAATACATGGGTGGTTGGACGAATATCAGCGGGTTCGTAGGTAACTAAACGGACTTCTTCTGGCGTGTCCTTTTCTATCGGTTTTCTAGAAGATTCGTAAAAGGGATCTGGTTCAAATCCAAATTGTGAATAGTATTCTTGTGGCGGGGGATTTTCGAGGATCCCAATAGAGATTGCATGAGAATGGCATACATCAATGCAAAATCCGCAATCGGTACAAAGATAATGATTTATTACAACTGATTTATTCTGTACATAAATTGCTTCAGCCGGGCACATTTCACTACAATCACCACATTCATTACATAGATAATCAGTAATTATCGCAGTCATTTATGACTACATGATATAGTACCAATTAAAATGATTCTTTTTTGATTTCTTCGATTAGGGTGAATTTTCTCTTTTTGAAAGAATATTATTATCAGGTTATTTTTCAGCGGCTTTGGTAATCCCCTGATAATCCTCTTCTGGTATCACCCGCATCGCAGTCCGGATCGACCCTGACCACATCACCTTATTCTTGATAAACGTCATCTCTATCACCAATGGTTTGAACGGCACCGGCTGATTAAACACCTTAACCTGCTTCAGCGTAATCCGAAACGGGAATATTTCATTCCCAAGTGCTTTAGGTGTGACGAATAGGGGGATTCATCCACATAGACTTCGGAAGTGGCTTCGTAAATGCCGGTAATCGCAGAAGGTATGACCTCGCGATTTACGATTTCCTGCATGGTGTACATGAGAATGGTGTCGCCTTTGTCCACCTTAGCTATCATTCGTGAGAATCGCCTAGCGACGCCCCAGATACGCTTCTTTCGGGTTAATTCATCATTTATGCGGTTAGAGATACAGAGCCATCGTTGAACCATATATACAAATCAAATAAGAAAATTGTAATCATTTCGATTATTATGAATAAGATACCATAAATAATTCGATACTATTCTACAGGGTTCTAACTAGTACGGTTATTAAAACACAATACGGAATGCATAACAGAAATACATCAATCCAGTCTTACGAAAAGGGGCACTTTATGAGATCTCTTTTGACACTTTGTAAACCACGAAAGAATTTTTTCGATAAGCGGAGTAGGGATGTAACACTGGATATTTCGGATCTAATTGATGATAAAATCAACCCGAAAGAGTTCTTTGAAGAAAATTATCTCACAGAAGGAATGAAAGTTCTTTTCGGTGAGGTTTTCAGGAGGTTTTCAGGAAAGACGCGTAACGGTGTAATTACCCAAACTCAATCTATGGGGGTGGAAAGAATCATTGCATGGTTGCTCTCGCTCGCAAAATTATGGTTATTATTTGGCACCTGCTAACCAACCACGAATCCTACGATGATGAACTCTATGCCAAGAGTCGTCAGCCACTTCATGTTAATGTGACGGTACACTCTATTATATCAATGGTAGAGGTTATTCAATTGCTTAAGGATGCATCAGTGATAATAAAAAAAACATGATCCTGACCCCTTCTAATTATTTCATCCTCAAATTATGAGAATTAATATGAAAATATCGTGGGCATTTTCATCCAATATGCTTGTTGCCTTCCAGCACCATGGCCTTTTTCATGCTAAATACATATTGGGAAAAATGTTTTTCTTTTTTAATCATATGAAATAATAAATTGATAATCGTCTTCGGGAATTGATCTCATAGCTTTTCCTCTGATATGGCCAGTCCACATTTTTTTATTGGTAATGAAGTTGAGTTTGGGTATAAGAGATTTGAAATCTACCGGGGGTTTAAAGATTTTAATTAGTTTTAAATGAATTCGGTATGGAAATATTTCATCACCCAGTTTTAAAGGAGAAGTGAAGATTTTTGATTGATCCTCATAAAAATTAGATGTTATCTCAAATACAGCAGTAATTTTTGGTGGAATTAGTTCCTTTTCCACCATTTGTTGTCCGGTATAAAGAAGGAGAGAATCTCCTGGCTTAACTTGGCTAATTTTTAATAAGTATTTATTAGAGACCCCCCAAATATTTTTTTTAATCACAATTTCAGAGTTACTTCGATTGGATATTGCTAACCAATGAGTCATATTATTGAGTACATTTTAATATGCAATATTTCTTGCTTTTTAATTCGGCATAAATATCTTTTAAAAAATTGAAACGCATAATGATAATTTAAAATGCTTTTAGGATAAAAACCTGTAGAGATGGAAAAAGAAAAGAAAAATTCTTTTGGGGACTATAAATCAGATGGGCATAATTGGATCACTTTGGCCAATGGGGAATATTATCCAGATATTTTGAATGATGCATGTACTTTATATACCCCTGTATTAACTCTTTTTGATCAATTATTAAGGTCATCAGAATCCTCGATCAGATTGTTTATGAATATATCCAATGTTCATAATGGATGGATGAGGGTGCAGCTCGCAAGAGTATTCAAGAAATATGTCAGTCCTGCTACTTCAGTAGAGATGTTGAAAATAAAATCGAAAGCTTCA
>JBAXMF010000113.1:0-7217 GCA_037134435.1 Methanomicrobiales archaeon
GCGTGCAGTACCTGGGCCCCAAACGGCGGGTTCATGACAATCGTATCGTAGTGATCGGGTAGTTTTGTTGAAGATATAATTTCAGCCTGGTGAAAACCAGCCGTCACTGACAATTTTTCTGCATTCTGACGTGCAATTTTAAGGGCTTTTTCATCGATATCGATTCCCGTTGCATGTTCCGCGCCAAGAAGGGCCGATCCGATGGCAAGGATACCAGTCCCGCAACCGAGATCACAGGTGTTCTTACCTGTAATATCCCCGTTCAGTGTGGCATGGAATAATAGCCTGGCCGCGAGCGGGGCCGAAGTAGAATACTGCTCCAGGTTAGCCGCAGGGGATGAAAAACCTGCCACTTTTTCGAGGCGCATTTCAAGCTGGCGCAGTTTCATTTCAGGTAATCTCGTCGATCTGATAATCTTCGAATGACCTGGACCCACATACAATCTCAAATTCCTGCGGGCTGATTACCGGGACCGGGAACCGGTCCTGGTCATCATAGGCAAGGCGGGGGCAGGCTGTGTTTACATAGCAGGAAAAACCCAGGTTCAGGAGTTCATCAGGGGAAACCTCGCGCAGTGCAACAATAACTGCACTTTTCCTCATCGCTGCAAGATGTTCTGCAAGTTGCCTTCGTTGCTGTCCACTCTTCAGCGAGAGGATGATGCCAAAATTTTCTGCTTTTTTTGCAACCTCAATGAGGCCGAACCTCCGCCTTAGAAATCTCTCTGAACTGACAACTTCAACCGTCTGGCAGTAGGGGTCGAGGGCTACAACACGGGCACCTGTTGCAAGCTGGACGCCAAGGGGATGAAACTGGCCGGTACCGACAAATAGGATCTCTGATTTATTACAATTCCTGGCAGCGCCATAGGAACAACCGAGTACCTGGCCCGGGTTTGGTGCACGGACCCCCCCGTCTACCGAATGGCATGTAATTTCCCGGGATGCCATGAATGTTACCATTGCCGGAACCAGGTGCGCATGTTGTACTGTGGTGACCAGCCCGATATCCTTCGAGACGAGGTGTGGGATAGCGAGTCCGAGCACATCGGTATCAAAGTCCATCAGGTAAGGGTCATAGATAATGTATGGGGTATCATCCAGTGGTGAGTGGCCAAAATGGACGACCAAATCCACAATCTCAAGTAGTCCTGTCGCCAGGTCACAGGCACCATAACATGGATCGCCGCTGATGACAACAAAAAACCCGGCATCTCTTAGCGCTGATGCAACTCCTGATGCATTACGTTTCAGCCCCTCAGGGAACTGGAGTGCAATCCTGGTTGCACCTGTCCCTCTTAATTTTAGGACCAGTTCAGAAGTATCGATCAACCACGCGCACCCGGTCTGTCACTTCAATCCGGACAAGTGTCTTATAAGGGCGGTCGAGTTCGGGTTCCCCGCGCTGGATTGCAAAGCAGATGTCCGTAACCTCGGCCCCGGCAATCTCAAGCGCTTTTAAGAGTGCCCTGACTGTACCCCCGGTGCTGACGACATCGTCGATGATTACAACCCGGTCACCTTTTGTAATACCATTCAGGTACAACTCCCCTTTTGAGTAACCTGTGGCCTGGTGGACTGCCACCTCACCTGGTAACTTATACTCCCGTTTCCTGACAATATTCAGGGGGATATCTGTCATCAGGGAGAGGACCGTACCGATATGGATTCCCATCGCCTCTGCGACGACGATTTTCGTCACACCGTTTAGGTCCAGTGCTTTCAGCATGGCGGCACCAACTTCCCGCAGAAGGGAAGGATCGACAATCGGTACGCCGTCTGTTATGGGGTGAATGAAGTAATTATATTCCCCCCTCTTCACAATCGGGCATGTTTCCAATGATTTTACAAGAAGTTCAAGCATGGTATTCACCGATATCTATGATGAATCTTTCAATAATGTCCCGGTGGACATGTGGCATACACACAATCCGGAGGTGTCCTTTTCGTGTGCATGATACCCTCCACGGGGACGGCACTTTTTTTGGTGCGTTAAATGTGGCGACATTAACATCCGGGGTGACCGCCCGGGTGAACCCGAACGTTTCCATCCCATCAATTAACCGCCATGTATTCTTCATGCATCCTTGCACGATCGCTTCCATACCGTCCATGCCAAGGTAGTCAAGTACAGCAAGTGCACCGGCCACCGGGCCGCCCGGGCGTGTCCCCCCCAGTGTAAACTCCTGTTTTACCGACAGGTAAGGTGTATCGATCGAGAGTGCACAGAGCATCTCTTTTTCGCGTACAAGAAGACAGCCGGCAGGGATCGTACTCATCCCCATTTTGTGCGGGTCGACAGCAAGGCTGCTGACTTCCGGCACGAGGAAATCGAACGGTTCATGGTGGTTGAGGAATGGAATAACCATCCCGCCGAATGCCGCGTCGACATGAAAAAAAAGGTCATGTTTCCCTGCAATTTCGCCAAGTTCGGGAATCGGGTCAATCATTCCGTACTCGGTTGTCCCGGCAACTCCCACAATACAACAGGTCTCCTTATCTATTGCCTTTTCTGCAGCGCCTGCATCCATCCGGTATTCTGCATCGAGGGGGACCGTGCGCATATCAATACAGAGCATATCACAGGCCTTACGAAAAGAAAAATGCACGGACTCAGGGAGGACAACATTAGGCCGGTGCTTTTTTTTACAGGCCTTTGCCATCCTGAGTGCCTGGATATTGGACTCGGTCCCTCCCGATGTTGCATAGCCACAGGCCCCGGGTGCATGGAATAATGTGCCAAGCCGATGGATAAGGGCCTGTTCAATTTCCGCGGTCCCCTTAAAGAGACCGGGATCTCCAAGATTTGTCTCCATGAAAAGGTGATGGGCTTTCACCGCGACGGGGTGTGGGACTGTGCACATGGAACTAAGAATAAAATCGTGGTTTGTGTCCTCTCCCCGCTTTAAAGAGAGGTAAGAAAAAATCTCCTCTTCAGTACACCCATGTTTATGCATTACGGTTTCTCGCGTTCTCGAGGATTATTTTTCTTTCTGTACGTGCCACCGTCTCCCTGATTTTTGCGACAGCGTCAATATTTGCGGATACGCTGCTGATACCATGTTCCACCAGCCACTGTACCATCGGGGTTTCAGAACCTGCCTGCCCGCAAATCGAACATTCAACCTCATATTCACCGCAGACTTCAATTGCATCATGGATGAGCCGGAGTACGGCGGGATGTTTCGGGTCGTACATCCATGCGACGTTCTCGTTATTCCGATCTATCGCAAGTGTGTACTGGACAAGGTCATTTGTACCGAAGGATGCAAAGTTAATACCCGCCTCGATGAATTCTTCAATCAGGATTGCACTGCCCGGGATCTCGATCATGATCCCGAGGGTGACATGGTCGACATCGACCCCCCATTCTCTCATCATCGATTTTGCCTGGATAAACTGGTCAGGATGTGAGACCATCGGGAACATTACCCCTAGATTACTGTATCCCTGTTCCCAGAGTCGTTTGAAGGCCTCGACCTGCAGCCTGAACTGGTCTTTGCTCTGGAGGTCGCGCCGTATACCTCTCCAGCCAAGCATCGGGTTGTGTTCGACTGGCTCATTCTCACCGCCGGCCATGTTCCGGAACTCGTCCGTTGGGGCATCCAGCGTCCTTACCCAGACCGGCTTTCCGTAAAATGCGTCCAGGACAATTTTTATGCCGTTGTAAAGTTCCCTGACAAATTCTTCTTCCTTGTGATTGGCGATGAACCATCCCGGTGTCTTGTTCAGGCCAAGGATCAGGTGCTCGATCCTGAGTAATCCCACCCCGTCAGCTCCTGTGGCAGCCGCACGGGCAGCTGCTTCGGGAATAGAGACATTGACTTTTACAGAAGTTGCCGTGATAATCTGTGCCGGGGCTGCAATGACGGGTGCCTGAGCCTGCGGCTGCTGGACACTGACAGCACCTTCGTATACAAACCCTTTTTCTCCGTCCACGGTGACTGTTTGTCCGGGCTTCAGTACAATGGTCCCGTTTTTAGTCCCGACAATTGCGGGTGTGCCAAGTTCCCGGCTTACGATTGCTGCATGGCAGGTCATGCCACCCTCATCGGTGACGATGGCGGCAACTTTTTTCATAGCCGGTACCATGTCGGGATTGGTCATCTTTGTGACCATGATATCCCCCTCCCGGACTGCACTAGTATCCCTTGCATCGCGTACGATAACAACTTTCCCTGATGTAATCCCGGGTGAAGCTCCCTGGCCTCTCAGAATTATTGTGCTCCCCGACTCAGTCCTGCCGGATGAGGCTGGGGTACCCTTTGGTTTTATCGTGGTAATCGGGCGGGACTGGAGGATATAAAATGTGCTCCTGACGATTGCCCATTCAACGTCCTGTGGGATACCGTAATGGTTCTCGGCTATTTTGCCGAACATTGCGAGCCTGGCGACTTCCTCGTCGGAAAGGACCTGTGCATCCTGCCTGTCCGGAGATATGGGCACCACTTTCGTGCCATGTGTCCCCTCGGCAATGATCTCGATCTTCTTATTCGCAATCAGGCGGTCTACAACTTTCTCTGACCGTTGGTCGAATATGTACTTGTCAGGGGACACCGATCCCGAAACGACTGACTCTCCAAGTCCCCATGAACCTTCTATGATGCTCAACGGCTCTCCTGTTACCGGGTGGGTTGTGAACATTACACCCGCTTTCTCCGAGTTGATGAGCTGCTGAACGACGACAGCAATATTTACAGAATTGTCATCAAACCCCTGTTTTGCACGGTAGTAAAGGGCCCTGGCCCCGTAGAGTGAAGCCCAGCACATCTGAACCGCTTTCAGGAGATTCTCGTTCCCCTTGATATTCAGGTAGGTCTCCTGTTGCCCTGCAAAACTCGCATCCGGCAGGTCTTCTGCCGTGGCACTTGACCGGACCGCGACGATCATCTCTCCGTCGTCCATCTTCTGGTAGGCCTCCATGATGTGACGGACCATCGACTGGGGCATTGTTTCCCTAAGCACGGCGGCTTTTGCATTTTCTGCAGCCTCTTCAAGTGCTACGTTGTTCTCGACATCCAGGTTCTCGAAATTCTTAAATATTGTTTTTTCAAGTCCTGTCTCAACCAGAAACCTGCGGAAGGCATGGCTCGTTACCACGAACGCACGCGGGACTGGTAGCCCGATTACCGCCATCTCTCCGAGTGAGGCCCCTTTACCGCCCACCGCGGCAATATCCTCCTTCCTGATTTCTTCAAGCCATAGAATATCCGGCAGTTCCTTCATGCACGCACCACAATAGTTTCGTTGTTTCTCCAGTAAATAATTGTCCATCCTGAATTACCCCGGGATTTTCCGGATTATCCTTGGAATACCCGGGCTTATTTTTAGAAAACTATTGAATAGTACCGTGCTGAGATGATATGGGTTTTAACGTTGAGCTATAGAGTACTTGTCAGCGATCCACTTGCAGAAGAGGGTCTCGCCATACTCAGAACACAGTTTGAGGTGGATGAAAAGACTGATCTGAAAGAAGATCAGTTGATTTCAATTATCGGGAATTATGATGCCCTTCTGGTCCGGAGCGGGACAGAGGTCACTGCAAAAGTCATCGAAGCCGGGAAAAACTTGCGGTTTATCGGGCGTGCGGGTGCCGGGGTCGACAATATAGATATGAATGCGGCTACCCGCAAGGGAATTATTGTTGCAAATGCTCCTGAAGGCAATACGCTGGCGGCAACAGAACATACCATGGCCATGATGCTGTCACTTGCAAGAAATATTCCCCAGGCGACTGCGTCCCTCAAAAAGAAGGAATGGAAACGCTCTAAATTCATGGGAGTGGAACTGAATGAAAAAACCCTTGGGATTCTTGGCCTCGGGCGGATCGGCCGGGAAGTTTCAAAAAGGGCCACGGCACTAGGCATGCATATTGTCGGGTATGATCCCTTCATCGGCAAGGAGAAAGCAGCCCAGTTTGGTGTAGATTCGATGTCTGTTGAGGAGCTATTCTTGGTATCCGATGTGATCACAGTCCACACCCCGCTGATAAAGGAGACCAAACACCTGATCAATGCAAAGAGCATCGCTACCATGAAGGACGGGGTGCGAATTATCAATTGTGCCCGTGGTGGTATTATAGATGAAAAGGCACTGTATGATGCGATCAAGTCAGGGAAAGTCGCTGGTGCAGCTCTTGATGTGTTTGAAGAGGAGCCCCCCCTCCAATCCCCTCTCCTCGACCTTGACCAGGTCATTGTCACGCCACACCTTGGGGCGAGTACTGTCGAGGCACAAACAAACGTTGCAGTTTCCATTGCGAAGCAATGTATATCTGTCCTTGAAGGAGGCTCCGCAAAGTATGTGGTCAATGCTCCCCTCGTACCGGCTGACCAGCAGGATGTCGTTGAACCGTTTGCCCGTCTTGCTGAGAAAATTGGCAGGTTCTTAATCCAGCTCGTCGAAGGAAGACTCGAAAAAGTGGAGATCATCTACGGTGGCGAGCTCTCCTCGGGTACCTATAACACCAAATTTATCACAAGGGTCGCCATCAAGGGACTGCTTGACCCGATCCTGCAGGTTCCGGTCAACATGGTCAATGCCGAGTATATTGCAAGCGAGCGGGGGATTAAAGTAAGCGAGACGATCACTGCTGATGCACAGGGGTTTAAAAACCTGATAACAATCCGGGTCCTTACTGACAAGGGTGAGGAATCGGTTAGCGGGACCGTGTTCTTCAAGGGTAGGAGTAGGATCGTAGCAATAGGTGGCTATACGATGGATATGATCCCTGAAGGGTATGTCATCGTGTCGCGTCACCTTGACAAGCCCGGTGTTATCGGAAGGGCGTCTACGATACTGGGGCAGGCGAATATCAACATTGCCGGTATGCAGGTTGGACGCATCAATCCGGGCCAGGAGGCGATCATGGTATTGAACGTGGACAGCGAGGTGCCCGAAGAGATAATGGATGAGATCCGTGCGAAAGTCGGAATTTTTTCCGGTCGCTTTGCGAAATTGTCTGATAACTGGATTTAATATTTATTTCTCTGAATAAACAAGGAATAGCCTCGTGTTGACCTGGAATGTGATGTCATGGGATGTGGCTGGGGTGTACGGTTACAAGGACCGATTGCTCGAAAAAAGCCAATTTTTTAATATAAGGAAGATCCAGATTAATGAAGCATTTCCCAATTTTGAGGGCTCGTGGTCTAGCTGGCTATGACGTCGCCTTGACATGGCGGAGGTCAGGAGTTCGAATCTCCTCGAGCCCATTT
>JBAXMF010000114.1:0-7138 GCA_037134435.1 Methanomicrobiales archaeon
AGAACAGGTTCTGGAATATGGTCTGCCAGCCGGAGAGCAGCGAGATGATGCTGACAATATAGATGGCGATTGTCAGTACGGCAATGAGAATAAGGGGCAGCCATCCTTTCTTTGGGGCAGGGAACGTCGGTAGTACCGTCATGGTTTCCTCCCATGCACGTCATCGGTATCCGTCCCTGCCATTCTCCACGCTCCCTTTGGCACGTTTATCTCAAACCGGGCCCCTTTTCCGGGCTCGCAATTTTCATGGATAGTCATGCCGGTGATTGCAAGGATCTCCCGCGAAAGGAACAGGCCCAATCCTGTGTTTTTTCCAAAACCTCGTTCAAACAGATGCTTCTTATCATCAGGAGATATTCCCGCCCCGTCATCCTCGCATACGATCGCTAACCCGACATCAGATTCATGGGATGAAAACCGGATGCTCGTCGTGCTCTCTCCACCGTATTTTACAGCATTGTCCATCAGGTTGTAAAATACCTTGATGATGAGCGGGTCCGCATAGATTTCTGTGCCTGGCGGGAGATCATTTACGATCTGGATTTTTCCGAGCGCAATATCCTTTACTGCGGTCTCTACGAGTGCGTGGCTGTCCTGCCAGGCGGGTTCATTGACCCCGATACTCTCGTAGGTCTTGGTGAACTGGATCATGGTAGTAATGCGTTTTGCAGCGCCCGAAGCCTTCTGACAATAGGTAAGGAGGGTAGGATTTGGCTGTTGTTCTTCAATGATATCGAGATATCCCAGTAAAACGGTCAGCTGGTTGTTGATGTCGTGCCGGGTAATGCTGGAAAGCAGGTTGAGCTTTTTGTTCGTTTCCTTAAATGCTTCTTCGGCACGTTTTCGGTCCGTGATGGTCCGGATGGATTCAATTGCGCCCCTGACCGTTCCATTCCGTTCATAAAGCGGTGACGCAATTAACCAGAGATATTCACCTTTTCCCCCGTTCAGGTTCTTTATAAACACTTCCGCGATCAACTGGTCCCCCTTCCTGAGCAGGGTCGAATATTTCGCTTCCACTTCTAAATCCTGCTTCAGGACAAGGTCGATAAGACTTGGTCGTATAGTACCATAGAATGGAACCGAGTACGCATAGTTACTCTTTCCGAGCATGTCTGCTTTTGATATCCCCAGCATCACTTCGATTGCCCTGTTCCACGCGATGACTGCCCCGGACGTATCGATTGCAAAGGTGGGGTCTGGCAGGAAATCGATAATATCTGAAAGCATCTGCTGGGATTCCCGGAGTTCCTCCTCCGTATCATGGATGTGGGTGATATCTCTCATGGATTCGATGGCGCCTGTAATTTCACCCTTCGCATTGTACAGTGGGGTTGCAATGATCCAGAGGGCCGTGTGTCTTCCACGGAGGCTCGGAATATCCAGTTCTGCCATGAGCATGCCCCGTTCCCTGTGGAGATCCGGGTAATGTTTTTTAATTACTGCATCATCCTCCCTGATCACGAGATCGATCAATACGGGTCGGCGGCTCCCGAACATACGAAATGCATGTTCATAATTTCCTTTTCCGATTATTTCGGATGCTTCAACACCGAGAAGGTTGGCGATTGCATAATTCCATGTGATCACCGTTCCGTCTTTATCAATCACAAAAGTGGGGTCGGGCAGGAAATCGATAATTTCTGCAAGACGGGTTTCTGTTTCCCGTTGTGAGTCTTCCGCCCGCCCCCGGACCATGGACAGGTAGGTAATCACCCCTGCGACAAGGATGAAGAACAGCACCCGTACAAAGGCCCCTTCAAGAACGACGGGATCTTGCGAGAACATTGCCATCAGGACAAAATAACAACATGCGAGGACTACCGAAAACACAAGCCCACGTATTATGTAATAGATACATGCGAGAATGATGGGGAAATAGAACAAATTCTGGAAAATAGTCTGCCATCCGAAGATAAGTGAGATGACGCTGATTACCAGGGCAGCGACCGTGATGAGGCTTATCATGACAAGGGGCAGCCACCTGTTTTGTAGTATTTTCATGGTCCGCTCCATTGCCTGGTATCGGGATACGAACTGGCGCAAATCGCAATCGTTCCGGATGGACTTTTAATGGAGGATATAAGGGCCACCCGGTGATCCATTACAACGTTAGTGAGAGTATTGGCAAAAAAGGTTCGGGTAGCATCTGCGATGGATTGTTTCAGAGGGATTGTTAATTGACCAGTCCGGGTGGTGAGGAACTCCCGCGGAGACCCTCCTTCATTTTCGAATAATCGGGATGTATTGAGATGGAAGAGAAGAAACTATTACCAAAAATTATCATCAATTTTCTGCATGTTATTCCACGTTCTAAACTTCCTGGCCGGGGTCTTCATTTATGGGTTGCTGAAAATACAGTTTTTCTATGTACCCAATCATCCAATCTCCCGGAGAAAAATGAAACAACTATATTCCAGGAACGCTCTCATTCATGTATTGTAAAGCCCCGGACTCCCATGTGCCTGGTATCAATTCATTCAAAAATCCTTTTCATACCAACATTACCGAAGAAATAAGCCCGGTTTGACTGCTAACCTGGAGATGATCGTATGGAACTGTCAATACTGAAACGACATGACTCAGCCTGGAATATCCTCATTGTTTTTAGTACTGCGGTTTCCCTTGGCCTTATTCTCGGTGGTCTTCTCTCCGGGATTACCGTTGTGTTTTCTCACCTCCTGTATATCCCGGTGGTCCTTTCGGCCTATCGTTACCCACGGTACGGACTGTTAATTTCCATACTACTGGGTGTGACTTATTTTGCCATGATCATCATTTTTCTGGGTGCCCAGGCAGGAGTTATTGTTGAAACAAGCCTGCGGATCGCTGTCATAATCGGGATCGGGTGGCTAGTGGCGACGATCACTGCCCGGCTTCGTAAGAATGAGGCCCTGTATCGCGGGCTCTTTGATTATTCATGGGCGGGAAGTATCCTTGTACATGATTCTCCGGTGGGGTGGGTTATTGAGGAAGTCAATGAACGGGCCGGCAAATTCCTTAAAAAAGACATTGTAGATCTTAAAGGTGCACCAGTAACATTATTCTGGGAAAAAGAGGGGGTGAATGGTGTGCTTTCAACCCTTACCCCTGATAAGCCAACGTATTCCGGGGAGGTCACCTTTATCGCCGGAGAAAATAGGTCGGCACGCGTAATAATCTCCGGTGCATTGCTCCCCGATCGCATGGCAATTCTGACATTTATTGATATTACACCGCGAGTCACGGCCGAAAACGCATTAAGAATAGCAAACGACAAGCTGAACCTCCTGTCCAGTATTACAACTGATCATCTCCAGCGGGATGTAATTGAGATTAACGAGATTGTCCGGCAGGCGAAAATCCATAGTAAGGATTCTCTTTCTAAAGTGTTTTTTATGCAGATTGGGGGCTTGATCTCAACCATTTCACGCCGCATAGACCTTTCCCTGTCCTACAGGAACCTTGGTACAACCCCCCCTGTCTGGCAGAATGTCCAGGAACAACTCGTATCGATTGACCTCTCCGCGATTAAAGGGGGTATTCCCGTAAGGTTCTGGGCGGAAAGGCTTGAATGTTACGCCGATCCGCTTATCAGGGATGTGCTTCGCCATATCGTTGAAAATTCATTCCAGTATGCAGGAAGGTTTAAGCTCCTCCTAGTCAGCTATCTTGAACAGGAGGATGGACTTGTCCTCTATATTGAGGATGATGGCTGTGGTATCCCTGCAGCGAAAAAGCACCAGATATTCGAATATGATTCGGGTGGTCACTCAGGGATCGGGCTCTTCATCTGCCACCAGATCGTGGAAGTTTCAGGAATGACCATCTTCGAAACCGGCCAGGTAGGCCGGGGGGCAAGATTTGAAATTCATATTCCGGCAGTTGTTTACCGGATTGAAGGTTCTGTTGAAGGCATCCCTCCGGCGGCTATGAGCCCATGGCGATCGGGTAATAATTGCATGAACGATCTCAATGGCATTCCTGTGAAGGAATTGCTGAGTGATGAATTCCACCTGGCAGAATCGCTGTGGACGGATTATCACGGGACAAAAGGTAATCCTGAAATTGATCGGATATTCGCAGCATATCATGAAAATTTCCCTGTTTCCCTCGCCCGATGCAGGAGGCATACGGATGGTTACGAGCTGGATGCAGTGTTTACACCTGAACCGATGAGGGGCCATGGGTTCGCGAAGGCTGCGGTCTCCGGCCTTGTCGAGGCATGCGGAAAGAACACGCTCTACATGCATTCAGTTCTGCATCTGGTGGACTTTTATCGCCAGTTCGGGTTTATTCCCATCGAGGAAAAAGATCTTCCCCCCACGATCAGGGACCGGTATGCATGGGCAGGTGGGGAACTGGAAGGGGCAGATGTCCGCCCGATGAGGAGGGATGCATCATAAATCAGATTGTATTGGCCCCAACTGGCCAGGTACGTGAGATCAATAACCCAATGTTCATGCAATAATCACTATAACCGCGGAAAATGCGTAGAACCGGTTCTATGATCCCCGTTAGTCATTCCATATTTTCATGTAAGCGAGTCTTTTGAACGTTTTTTTTACGTTGTACCAGGTACCGGTATATTTTGGGATCTGATGGGTTCACACCAGGTACCCACTCAATTTTTACGACAATAAATTGAAACTGACCGAATGTCCTGAATTTGAGCCTGCGCAGGAATCCGGAGACGATGTTACAATGGTACCGTGTGAGGTCGAACCGGTCACGGAGGTCGTGAACGGTGATCCACCGCTCATCCGCATCATTCTCGTCCATAAACTGTTCGAGCAGTTCTGGAATACCGGAATATCGTCCCATACCTGGCACTCCACGCAACGATCAACAAAGGGTAATAAAAAAAAGAATCACTGTCATGACTCAACCACCTTTACCAGGTTCTCCATTACCGCATCAACCGCTTTCCATGTGGGCGTATCGGCATGACGGAGGATGTAGGGGCGTCCTTCATCCCCTGCTTTCACCATTGCCGGATCGAGCGGGATGGCCCCCAGGTATGGGACACCGAAATCATGTGCCGCTTTCTCTCCGCCACCGCTGCCAAATAGGTCGATGGTATCCCCGCAGTGCGGGCAGACCATCCCGCTCATGTTCTCGATAACTCCGATCACCGGCATCTCCAGTTTCTCGATGAACTTTATTGCTTTGACGGCATCGAGCACGGCGACATCCTGTGGTGTCGTGACGATGACGGCGCCACGCAGGTTCGGGGCCAGTTGTGCGATACTTAATGCCTCATCTCCGGTCCCGGGAGGAAGATCGACGACCAGGTAATCCAGCGGACCCCAGTTCACTTCATTGAGGAATTGCTGGATTGCCGCCATCTTCATCGGTCCTCTCCATACCACCGGGCTGCTCGTATCCGGCAACAGGAATGCCATTGACATGACCGCGAGGGTGCCCGTGACATGGACCGGTTCCAGGGCTTTATCCAGCACAGCAGGCCTCTGGTCTTCGATGCCGAGCATTTTTGGAATGCTGGGGCCGTGGAAATCCAGGTCGAGCAACCCGGTATTCCTTCCGTGGTTGGAAAGTGCAAAGGCGAGGTTGACGGCGACCGTTGATTTACCAACGCCCCCTTTGCCACTCAACACAAGGATTACATGTTTCACATCGATGTTTGCTTTTGGTGGAAGCCCTTTCGGACTGTGCGTTGCACACGTCGTTCCAGCGTGCTCATCAGTTATTGTTGTCATAATATTTCAGTTTCTTAAATAGGTTATGCGATTGAGGGACCGTTTTTCAACTATTAAACGAAAATTCCCGATTCCATCATAGTAAAACGCAGGGTGTATCCTCATCACTTATGGTGATGAAGTGATCAACGGGGTTTAATGCCCGCTGCACTCGTGCCCTTCTTCGCCATGGGTGCAGCTGCTCTTACCCTGTGCAATGTTACCTGCCAGGAATTCCTTGATTACGGTCTCGATTGGACCATGCACTCCAATGAATACCTCGATATTATTTTCGCAGAACAGGTCCACTGCTCGTGGGCCCATGCCGCCTGCGAGGACGTGCGTAACCTTGTGCGAGGCAAGGAATGGTGGTAACTTTCCCGGCTCGTGCCCGGGGCTCTCAAGAATTTCCTGTGAAGTGATCTTTGACTTTTCGATAACGAATACTGCATATTCAGTACAGTGACCGAAATGCTCGGAAACCATATCTCCATCTTTTGCGATTGCAACTTTCATGAATAGTAACCTCGAAAAATATTGAATTCTTATCCCTGGAGGCGCCGGCCGCCACCGAATCCAAAGCCACGTCCGAACCCTCAGGCAATTCCCCCACGTCCGCGGCCGTAGACCGGGATATTCTGTGCGGAACCCTGCGATACCGCAGCCCCATTTTGATCCTGATCCGGCTGTGTTGCGGTTGCAGGCACATGCGCAGGTACAGGTACCATGCGGCATCTGCCAAATCCCCTGCCACACGTTGGACCATTTCCTTGTGGCCCCGTTCCGTTTAATCCTGGCATTTATCTTCTCCTGGCACTGTTTTAAGTACCATAATTACTCATATGCGCAAAAATACTTAAAAACTTTGGTCTGGGCAATCCGCCTGATCCACTTTACGATGTGTTGGGACTGGTGCTGGGATTTGCCGTTTTATGGATTCCGCATATGGGAATCATTCAGCCCCAGATCGGGTCATCACCAAAATGATTCATCCAGAATTCCCCTGAGTCATAGTCCGTGCCTTTACGGATATCTTCTGCCCGGAATGATAGCTCATAGTTCATACCGTACTCTACCAGGATGTCATAGGCATCTTTTATTCGGATAAACATGATATGGGAAAGGTCAGGATCGTGCTGTGAGACATCAGGGTGCCACTCTTTGACCAGTTCCTGAAACCGGGCATGTATCCCGTTCAGGCTTGCCGTGCTGGTGATGCCAAGCATTTTTGCAGTTTCGGAAATGGTCATGGGGGATAGTGTTGTCATCTGTGGACAGTTGGTGTGCGCATATGATAAAAATGACCAGACTTTTTAATAATACCCCTGGATTCCCTAATCATATGCAAGCCTGGTCTTCTCGTCAGTGAGTGTCGGTGCAATCAGTTCTTTCCACGCTGCCGGATCCCACGATCCAAGTTTTTGGTGGGTTATGTAATATTTCTGCGGAATCGGGTGCGT
>JBAXMF010000115.1:0-7049 GCA_037134435.1 Methanomicrobiales archaeon
GCAATAGTATCCATCCTGATCATTCCCGATCATGGATTTACTCCCGAATCATTGTCAGCGTCATCTTGAATCTGGTGATGGCGCTGAGAGCGTGGGGAACGTTGGCCGGAAAGATAATGGTCTCTCCTGCTTTCATCTGAAATGTCTGGCCGGCGACCCATACCTCACATTCCCCATCAATGATAGTAACCACGGCGTCATAGGGCGCTGTATGCTCGGAGAGTCCCTCATTTTCATCGAATGAAAAGATAGTGATACTCCCAGCAGTTTTGTTGACAAGCATCCGGCTCGCAACCGTGCCGTCCTGATAGGAGACGATGTCTTTTAAGACGATGACTTTTGCATAGAGTTCTTCTCTTTTCTTGG
Source organism: Methanomicrobiales archaeon (assembly GCA_037134435.1). Lineage (GTDB taxonomy): Archaea > Halobacteriota > Methanomicrobia > Methanomicrobiales > Methanospirillaceae > CAIKOD01. Next base: position 367 of record JBAXMF010000115.1, read on the forward strand.
TATCAGGTTTTTCAAGTTTAAAATCTACCATCGTATACTCCCGTTGTGCATATTCTGATCATGAAATCATGTTCTATTTTCCCCGTATTGTAGCCCGTTTATGCGGGGACTGGTAAAATGCCCAGCTGCTGCATCAGGCCCATCAGGTTTACCTCGCCCCATAGCTCGGCGATCTTCCCTTCCTCTACCCGGAAAATCTCAATACCTGTCATGGTGATAGCCTTTCCTGTCGGAGGAAGTCCCATAAATTCTCCTTTGTGCGTGCCACGTGCAGTGAAGCGGGCGGTTACCTTATCCCCGTCCGCCATAATATCGTCGATAGTCACGTTAAGACCGTGAAATGCAGCCCGGCAGGTTATAATGACGTTATTCATCGCCTCGATCCCTGGCCCGGGTGTTGGCAGCGGAGTATGTAGGGAAAATCCAGGAGCAAGAACTGCGTCGGCTGCCGTAAGGTCACCTTTCGATGGACCAACTTCAAAAAATTTGCGGACAATTGCGATATTCTCGATTTCAGCTGCGGTTTGTGTCATACACTATGCTTGACAGACAACTATTTAATTATGTTGTCCCTATTAGAGTAACAAATGGATCTAGTTGTTGAACACCTTGTCCAGCTTGGACTCAAAGAATACGAGGCTAAAATCTACGTGGCCCTTGTCGGACTTGGTGAAGCAAATGTCCGCAGCATCCATGAAGTCAGCGGGGTTCCACGTCCACGGGTGTATGATGTCCTTAATGCCCTTGATGCCAAGGGATTCATTGAGATACGACAGGGAAGTCCACTGATGTACCACGCGGTTCGCCCGGATATCGTGGTATCCTTCTTAAAAAAAGATCTCGATACTGCGGCTATTGAAAGTGTAAAGACTCTGGAGTCATTGTCTGTAGACGCCCGGCAGAATTATTCACCGATTTGGTACGTTCATAGTGACTGGACTATCCAGCGGAACCTTGAAAGGCTTGTTGAAGGTGTTACCAGTTCACTGATTGTCCTCTGTTTCAATAAGGAGACCCTGGAAAAATACAATGGTCCGCTCCTGTCAATTGCACAGAACCGCATGGTAAGTGTCCTGGTCCCGAAAGATAGTGCAGAAGGTCTTGACATACGTGGTGGCATCAGGTACTATGAGGTAGGGCAGGTTGGGAACTTTTTCGGTGTCAATATTTTCGAAAAAGTATTTTCCGTACCAATCAATCGCGGAGGTGCAATCTTTCAACTCGAGTGCATCCTTATTGCCGATGACCAGGAATCCATGCTCATCTACACGCAGGACGGGAACCGGATGGCGGTCATTATCACTCTGCCTTTTATCACCTGTGTCCAGAGCAGGATGTTTTCAGAGATGATCGAACTTGCCCATGAACTATCACATGAAGGGGAAGACCCGAGCGATAGCAGGACCATTTACCATGAAGCAGACAACGAAAAAACGAAATCAACGGGGATGTGAAGGACGATGACAGATTCCACCGAAGGCGCGATTCTTCAGCGGGACGGGAAGACGTATGCGGTTACTACCCGGATACCTGCGGGTATTATTACGCCCGAACAGCTTGAAACAATTGCTAAAGTCGGGCGAAAGTACCATGTGCCCGTCCTGAAGATCACATCAGGCCTGAGGGTGCTCCTTGCCGGAATTCAGCCCGAAGATGTGCCCCGGGTCTTTGCTGACCTTGGACCGCTTGCAAAACCTGAGACGTCCCCGTGTGTCAAGTTTGTCCATGCCTGTATCGGCACAGATATGTGTAAATACGGAAAACAGGACTCGATTGGACTTGCCAGGACTATTGACAATCAGTTCAAAGACCAGACCTTTCCGGCAAAGATCAAGATCGGGGTCTCCGGCTGTCCCCGTTGTTGCAGCGAGAGCCATACCCGGGACATCGGGATTATTGGAACTGCCAGGGGCTGGATGGTCTTTTTTGGCGGGAATGGGGGCACACGACCACGGTTTGGCGATATTGTTGCCTGGGACCTTACTGCCAGTGAAGCGGTGGATTGTGCACAGCGTCTTTCGGAGTATTACCGGAGCCATGCAAAGAAGCATGAACGGACCGCACGGTTCATGGAACGAATTGGTATCGAAACGTTGAAATCGGAATTACTTACGTCAATTCCGTACATTCCTATTGAGAAGGTGAATTAACCATGAAAATTACACAAGTCGCAAACGTTGTATCGGGCCCGAACCCCCACCATGTAGACGCACGAAAGATATACGAGTCCCCCCATGCAATAGCCGTGGTAATTACACTCCAGCCCGGGGAATCGCTGAAAAAGCATTCAACTCCGGTTGATGTATTCTTCTACGTGCTTGAAGGCACAGGAATTGTTGAGATCGGTGATGAACAAAATACCGTTGGCAAAGATATGCTGGTGGAGAGTCCTGCACGGATCCCACACCGGTGGCTGAATGAGAGCACGGCCGTTTTCCGGGTGCTGGTGGTCAAGGTCCCGAAACCCACCGAAGAGACCAAGCTGCTCTGACGTGCCAGGCAGGGGATTAGGTTTACTCAGCTGCCAGAAACAAGCGGAATGTGTCACCCATTGAAATTATGGTGGTCGTAGCAATTATGAATAAATTCCTGCTTACGGTGCTGACTTGCGTTCAGCGGTGGTTTGAGGTACCCGATTTCCGGGGTCTGCAGGGCCGGGCAGAACGGACAGAGGGCCGCATCGACATCGTTTGCCTTCTCCCGGACCGGGCAGTAGTATACCCCGTCAATGACCTCGACCTTGTCCCCGCCGGGGAACGGCATCCCGACCGGGTGGCCTGGGAGTCGCTGCACGAACATGCAGAAGCCTGCGAGCAGGAATTTCAGGAACCTCAACCGGACGACCTTTTCATCTTCCCCAAAAGAGCACTGTGCCGCAACCATCTTCCAGTAATCACCCGCATTCACTGCAAGGGCTTCCCTCATTTGGACGAAATTTTTAAGTTCGTGCATTCGCCTGGTGGCCTGGTAGGTCCCGTGAAGGTGGGCGGTGATCGTCTCCTCCAGTTTTTCCCGGTAATCCGGGTTGAAGTCCTGGATTGTATCAGAGAAATTCCACCGCATCTGCTGCAGGTCGCGGGGCGAGTACATCAGGGCGATAGCCGCAATGGCCTGGCCGAGCTCGCCCCTGGTCTTCTTTGACCTGAGTGTTGAGCATTCACCTGCGATCTGTTTGCAGTCCAAAGTTAGGGGCTCCGTTTGGGGGGAAGAGGTTTAATTCTCTCAATCTTATCTGCGAGCCAGATATTTAATAATTGGACCTGGCAGGTTTACCCGGCAAAGGTAATTCCACAATCTGGATAGAGACCCAAGGAACAAATAATCTGATTTGAACCACGGTGTTAGGAGCCACTGATGGATGATTGACAACCAACCTCTTATAATAACCAGAGCGGGCTATCGACGATGTATCTGTCTGTTTTATCCTTGAAAAAGACTGAAAATGCGAGGTGTCTAAAATAACTTCAAATTGTAGGATTTGTTGTGTTGAGGCATTCTCGGTACTGTGTTCCAATCCGCACTGATACCAGGGCCTTTTTTGACGCTTTTTCCTGTCCATTATCTGGCCATCATGAACCTAGGCTACGACGGGTCAATCATTCTGATAACATTTCGAAGGTCCAGGCTTCGACCCGCAACTCAGTTCATTACGTTCTGCGGCTCTCCAGGACGGTCCCCGATCCCATCCGGGCGGGCAGGCCGCTACCTGATATTTAATTTGAACCAGGATTGCAAAAATAATAACCTTCCTCGACGTCGGCTGGACCACCTCCGGTACCTGCGGGCTCTGCTTCAGGGGTACGCCCCAGTTTTACGGTTGACTGGACGTTACGTGGAACGGCCGCATTTTCGCTCCCTTGCTACCGAATTTCATTAGATTCTGCCCCATCTCCCGCTGGCAGGTCCGGCGTTCGTAAAACAAAAAAACGTACCTATGCGCCTTGAAACCAGATAAAACAACCAATATAAGCCCGAATTAAAGAAACGTTCTCTCAAGCAGGTAGTCTTACCCTACCGAACCGGACATCTCCCGCTCCTGTCCGTTTAAATCGCCCGCATTTGCCCCCGTTTGGTTTTCATCCCGAATGAGGCTGTTTACTGCGAATTTGTTCTAATTCCGCCTATAACCTGCCTTTATTTACCTCGTATCCCGTTTCCCGTCTCTCAAAAACTGTCATTTCCACCCCGGAATACCCTTTTCCCGGATTTTTGCCGACTTCAATGGCAACCGTGTCATCTCCCCCGGGTACCCGCAAGAGTAGCAGGCGATGACGAGGGGCAACGCCACGAAGTCCTGGCCGTCAGCGTCACTGCCGTGACCGTCTGAAAAACAAGGGCATGAATTGAGTGGGAGGAGGACCGGAACGAACGATTTGAAATGAGGCTCCGGGGGAGGGGACATCATGCCAGGGGTTACCTGCCAACCGTTTCACTCACTTTCACCCCGCACATGCCTGTGCCCTTATCAACCTGTACCAGTAACCCAATAGTACCTATCATGGACCTTGAATGGCCAGGGGATATCTGCATCCCGGAACGGACAATAACCGCAATCAATGGCCCCTCCCGTATCCTCGCAGAGGGACTGAACAGTTGTAGCGCAACGATGCGGCGTTACCCATTTCTCTATGTCTGCAGCAATTATTCTGCTGTACTCCCGGGCCTGCACAGGACAACGTTTGAGTTTTCTGTCCGAAGAGGGTTCACATCAGACCAGATGGCCACGATTATCGATGAATGTGATGCCACTTACCTTATTATCGAGCACGACCCTTCGCTCTACGCAGAAGATACTACGTTGATCCCGCATGTCATCAACCGGTTGAAGACGTTTGCCCATAACGAAGGCACGGTGGTTGTATATTCCCGGAGCCTCGATCGATTTATGCGACCTCTTATCAGGGCATCAGGCAGGGTCTACCTCTATGCAGACTGGGCAAACGTAATCCGGAATAGCCAGGAAAAGAAACAGCAGAAAAAGAATGGGCCGGGCCGCAGAATTATTTCCCGGCAGGCCAGGCTGGACCAGGTTGGTAGACCCGAGATAAGACCCGGGAATCCTGATAGCGGACTGGCAGATCTCATCGTGCCAGATGAATGAGATCTCTCCTACCCTAGCTCCATGATTTCGCCGCAGCGAAATTCTTTCGCGAAGCCGGACCGTCGCGGACAGGAGGCACCGGTGGTGTGGCCCCGCCCTTTTTGGCTTGGCAGGCCGGGCCGTAGTATGAGGTGACACGGCCTCAGTCGGGCTTCGGCCTCCACGAGTAGCCCGCCAGCGGTAGCGGAAAGCGGGCGATTTTGCTTACCGCGAAGGCAATGGTGTCATCAGGCCAGGTTGCCCGTGACAATGACCGGCTGCCTGAGCCGTCAAAACAATTCAACAAGCCCTTTGCTTTTCCCGGTGATCGACATTCCGCCCCGGGAGGTAACAATAAACGTGTTTTCAATACCCACAAGGCCGACATCCGGGATCCCGTTCTTAGGTTCAAGCGCAAGGACCATTCCCTCTTCAAGTGGCTCGTCAAATCCCTCCGCTATGACCGGTGTTTCATCTATCCAGAGGCCGATTCCGTGACCGAGAAACTTTACCTTGTGGTTGCCGAACCCCATGAAGTTGGTCAGGAACTCCGGTTCAAGGTCAGCCATGATATCCCGGTAAATCTGTGAAGGGATCGCGCCTGGTTTCAGTTGAGACGCCATGGTATCCTGGATCTCCACGCACCGCAGGTGCATGTCGATTGCATGGCCCGGTATGGGCTTTCTGAACATGTACGATAATGTTTTATCGGTCTGGTATCCCTTGTACCCGCATCCAATATCCACAACGACAAGATCTCCCTCCCTGAGTTTCCGTTCAGGGTTTCCCATCTGCGGGACAGATGGGTGCATGCCGTCAACACCACCAGGTGTGTCCACGCAGACTGGGCAGATGGTACTGGTTCCAAACCCGATCTCACCAAGTACCATCTCGTTAAACCCGCCGAACCGGATAATCCCCTGGTGCCCTTCTCTCATCATCAGCGAGTACAGGTCGCAGTAAAAGGTGATCTCGTCAATCCCTTCTGTAAGCATGCCGGGCACACAGTCCTCGAGCACGTGGCGGTGGATCTTCCCGGCGTGCTTCATAAGCGAGAGCTCGTACGGGCTCTTCACCGCACGGATCGCAGAGACCTCTTTATCCACGGATCTCACATCGGTGAAAGGCAGGTACTTCTGCATCCGATTGAGCTGGGAGAGGGAGACAAGGTCGGTCTCGAGATATACCGTTGATGGCAGGTGGCCTGTCCCCGCCGCGATTTCCCGGTAACTCTGCATTTTCCTGATATTTGGAAAAAGTGACTCATCCATGGCCCGCTCGTAACTCTTCCGCACCCAGAAGACCGCATCGCCATCCTGCGGTATGAAGAGGAGACCGTCCTGCATGGTTCCTGTGAAGTAGTAAAGGGGAACCTTGCCGCTGATGGCTGTAAGCTCCCAACCGGGTTGCACCCGGTCCATCCGTTCCCGGAAACGTTCCAGGCGGCTGGTAAGTTCGGTGAGCGGGACTTTCATCTAGGATATAATCTGGAATGAAGAGATATTAAAAGTGAGGCCTGTTCCGAAATAATGAGTGATGGGAATGAAATTTTTAAATTACAATCAAGTGCCTTAAAAAATTATAATATCGATCTTATCGTCAA
>JBAXMF010000116.1:0-6969 GCA_037134435.1 Methanomicrobiales archaeon
ATGCCGAACGATAAGCGAAAGGGGAATATTTTTCCCAATAAGTAACAGCCGGTTCCGTGTTATGGAACGGACATAATCACTCCTGGAAATGTTAGATCCATGCCCCTTGTGCAATACCTCAGCATCTGCCACAAACCAGCAACGGTATCCAGACAGTCTCATACGAAAACCGAGGTCAACGTCCTCCAGGTAATTTCCAAATTTTTCATCAAATCCTCCCATTTCAACGAGAAAACTACGACGGTATAATGCAGCTCCTGCGCATGCGGAGAAAACTTCGCAATTTTTTGAAAATTCCGTAACTGGCATTCCATGGCCACGTTTCAGGGCCATGCCATACCAGGTGAGATAGTCCCCAGCATCGTCAATGAGTGTCGGGTTATCCAGGCAGAGCATGCAGGAAGCCAGGCTTCCAACACCAGGGGGCATACGGTCCATGCAATGGACTAAGTTCCTGATGAAAGAGACCCGTGGTACCGTATCATTGTTTAACAGTAACACGTAATCCCCGCTTGCTGCCCTGATTCCGGCATTTGCAGATTTTGCAAACCCGCTTCGTTGCAATTGCCGGATAATTTTTATTCGGGGAAATTCTTTTTCGACATATTCTATTGAATTATCCGTCGATGCGTCATCCACCATTACTATCTCGTAGTCGTGATAATCCTGGAGATTCAGGGCATTCAGGCATCCTTCCAGCCAGTGACGACCGTTCCAGTTAGGGATAACAACGGTGACCTTAACGGAGAAAAAGGTCATTCAGCCCCCCAAATTTCCCTGACATCCCATCATTCAGTCCAAACCAGGTTGCACGGGCTCGCTCCCTTCTTCCCGTCAGAAATGCAAGCAGTACCTGCAGAGTCCCCCCCGCAATCCATCGGAAAAATAAAAAATACTTCAAATATGGAAAATTCCTTCGGATGAAGAGGAACCTGTTTCGCAGGATGTAGTAATTATATAATGACTCCCTGACCCCTGAGTCCGGGTCTGGTAGATGTGTTGCCCGACACCCGGAGAACACGTTGCAGGTAAACCCCGCCTTATGCACTCTCTGACAAAAATCTGCGACCTCCCCGCTGAAAAAGTATTCTTCTTCCAGGAGACCCACTGTTTTGAATATCTCTCCTTTGGCAATAAAAACCGTCCCGGGCACATAATTTACAGGAACAAGTTTTCCATTCCTTTTTTGCGGGCTTTGGCGGATCCTCGTATTGGAATAGATCCCAATATTTCGTCCACCTGAATAGACAATGCCTTGTTCCTCAAGCAGGGGTCCGACGACACCCATATCAGGTCCATGTTCCAGGCATTCCAGGAGTTTTATAACGCATTGTTCACTGATAATAGCATCAGAATTCAGGAGCATAATGAATGGAAATCCTTCATTGAGGGCGAAGGTGATCCCGACATTGTTACCTCCTGCGTAACCCAGGTTTCTTTGGTTGCAGATGAAGCGGTAAGGTTGTCCGGCCTGTTGAATTTTGCTAATATCTTCAACAAATGAACCATTATCCACAACGATTACTTCTGCCTGCACTGTTGACCACCTGGAGATGAGAGACAGGCAGTGTATTGTGGCAGTTGCATTATTCCAGTTTAATATTATTATTGCCAATTTAGGATCTTTTTTCATCCAATCTTCCGGTATGTAGAAAGTGTTTGCTCCATCCAGATATAACTGACCAAATGGTTTCGGAAAAAATTTCCTAAAATTTGATATGGACTAGCCCCACATTTTCAGATTGTTTTCTTGTGTCACAGGATGTGATGCCTGTAGATTTCATTGTTGTTGAAGGGATATGAGAAAGCCCGGTTACGCGATTCTTCTGATGGATTCTTCCAGGGTAAAACGATTGGATGAATCGGGCTTGCAGGAGTTCCCGTTCATGCTATACGATTGTTTCGGTAGGATTCCCCCGTGATACCGCATCTTTTTTTAGGTCCTTTATGGCACAGTGAAAAAATGCTCTTCGTCATCCATCCAAATTGCTGATAGAAGGTATTGTGTGTGGAATGTTATCCTGGCGGGTCTCCCGCGTTCACCACGATTAATAATCAAAAATCGGGAAATGATCTTAAAAATTGCGGTTATTATAGTTTTTTTCATAGAAATCCCGATATTCACCAGACATGACACGGGACATCCAGTCCTGGTGGTCGATGTACCAACGGACGGTCTTATCAATACCTTCCTGGAACGGTACACGAGGGTACCATCCAAGTTCCTTCCGGATCTTCGATGCATCAATCGCATAACGACGGTCGTGTCCCGGGCGGTCTTTGACGAACGATATCAACTCCTGTGTGATCGTTGTATCACCCGTCATCTTTTCCAGGAGACAAAGGACTTCTTTGATAATAATGATGTTTTCCTTTTCAGTATTTCCCCCGATATTGTATGTTTCACCAGATCTGCCTTTCTCAAATACAAGGTCAATTGCCCGGCAATGGTCCTCTACATAAAGCCAGTCACGTACCTGCTTACCATCGCCATAGACGGGGATGGAGCTGTGATGAAGTGCATTCGTAATGACGAGCGGGATTAATTTTTCAGGGAACTGGTACGCCCCATAATTATTTGAGCACCGTGTGATAGTTACCGGCATCCCATACGTATCATGATATGCCTTTACGATGAGGTCTGCCGATGCCTTGCTGGCAGAGTACGGGCTGTGCGGGTCAATCGGTGTTGTTTCTGAAAAAAAACCGGACTCTCCAAGAGTGCCATACACTTCATCAGTCGATACCTGGAGGAACTTTGAGCCCTTCTTCCAGGCCCCATGTTTCTGCCATGAATGTTTTGCAGCCTCTAAAAGAACATGGGTCCCAAGGATATTTGTTTTGAGAAATACCTGGGGGTCATAGATGGACCGGTCGACATGCGTCTCGGCCGCCATGTTAATTACTCCGTCAACCGGATAGTCCTCAAATATCTTTCTTACCTGGTCCGGGTTGGTAATATCTGCCTTCACAAAAAGAAAGCGTTCCCGCTGCTCATCGGTAAGTGCAGACAGGTTATCCAGGTTTCCTGCATAGGAGAGATTATCTATCCCGGTTATCGTCCGTTCGGGGTGCCGGTCAAGATAATGGTAGACAAAATTGCTGCCGATAAAGCCTGCGACTCCTGTGACAAGTAGGTTCAATGGACCAGCTCCAGCTCGGTAAGAAACCGTGTTGTCGCATCCTTCCAGTCCGGTAATGAGTACCCAAGTGTTTCTTCCGTGCCAAAATTATCGAGGACTGAAAAATTAGGTCTTGCTGCCCCCGCAGGGAATTCATCAGATATTGCGGGAATAAGCTTCCCCGTCCACCCTACCTGGTCCAGGATATGGGCGGCCCATTCAAACCGGGAGCAATAGCCGGAATTCGTGATATGATAGGTACCAAGTGCCGTCTTCTTGATCAAATCAAGGGTTGCATGTGCAAGATCAATGGTGTAGGTAGGTGAGGATACCTGGTCCGTAACAACTTTTAACTCTTGATTTTCACTGCTGCCCCTAAGAATCTTCCTTGGGAAATTATCATTCCCCGTGCCGAACACCCAGGAGGTCCTTATTAATATATACCTGTCTGCGAGGTCCCGGAGGCAGGACTCTCCGAGAAATTTACTTTCTCCATACCGGCTCATCGGCCGGGGTGTGTCTGCAATGGTATAGGCCCTGCCAGAAGAACCATCGAACACGTAATCTGATGAGAAATGTACCAGTAATGCGCCGATTTGGTTTGCCGTGGTCGCGAGGTTCCGTACGCCGAGCCCGTTCACCGCAAATGCTTTTTTCCACTCTGCCTCCGCTCGGTCAACCGCATTATATGCAGCACAATTAATGATCACATCAACCTTACGCCCCCCTAAAAATTTTCCGACGGAATTGATGTCCGCAATATCGATTGTTTTAGAACCTGCCGCGATAACGTCGATGGAGGCAAACCGGCATAGCTTCTGCATGTCCTGGCCCAGTTGCCCGTTTGCACCTGTGATGAGAACCTTCATGGAGTTCATTTCTCCTGGTATGAAAATGGCGATCGAATATCTTTCAACATTGGCAGTACTGCATCTTTCGGAGATACTATTGCATCCCTGATTTCATAGTCTTCCAGCGGCCAAGAGATGTCCAGATCGGGATCACTCCACCGTATTCCTGCGTCATATTCCGGTGCATAATAATCGGACACTTTATACATCACGTCTGTATTATCCGCAAGTGCCATGAACCCATGGGCAAAACCAATGGGAATATACAACATACAGGAATCATCGGATGAGAGTTCAATGCCAATATGTTGCCCATATGTTTTCGATCCCTTCCGGATATCCACGACAACATCAAATATCTTCCCCTGGAGCACTCTCACCAGTTTGCATTGGGCTTTTTTTGCCTGGTAATGAAGGCCCCTCACCACTCCTTTTATTGAATGTGAAATATTATCCTGGACAAATTCTTCAAAGATTTCCACATCGGCCAATTCATCCCGGTTATACGTTTCAAGGAAAAACCCGCGATTGTCTTCAAAAACTGTCGGCCTGATCACCGCAACATCCGAAAATATTGTGGCAATCCTCTTAAATGTTCCCATTGTCCACCTCCCGACTACTCACAATTCGCTGGCGATAAATTCAAGATACTGCCCATATTCTGTATTTTTGAGACAATTTGCCAGTCCTCTCAGCTGATCACGACTGATATAGCCGAGACGATAAGCGATTTCCTCTATGCAGGCGATATACATACCCTGTCTCTTCTGGATCGTCGAGATAAAATTCGCGGACTCTAAGAGGGACTCATGGGTCCCTGCATCCAGCCATGCCATACCACGACCTAAAATTTCCACCTTCAACCGCCCCATACGGAGATATTCCCTGTTGATATCCGTGATCTCGAGCTCACCTCTACCAGATGGTTTCAATGACTTTGCAATCCTGATTACGTTATTATCGTAAAAATACAGACCGGGAACTGCAAAATTGGATTTTGGATCTTTCGGTTTCTCCTCAAGGGAGAGAACGTTCTGATTCTCATCAAACTCAACGACACCATATGCCCGTGGATCACGCACGTAGTAGCCGAAAATTACGGCCCCATCATGGACCGACCGTGCATGATTAAGTACATCAGAAAAATGTTGCCCGTAAAATATGTTATCCCCAAGGATGAGGGCAACATGATCACTGCCGATGAATTGTTCCCCGACAATGAAGGCCTCAGCGAGACCTCCGGGTTGTTCCTGTACCGCGTAGGAAAAGGAGATCCCCAGCTGCGTTCCATCACCGAGGAGTTCCTTGTACATCGGGATATCCCGTTTTGTTGAGATAACCAGTATCTCCCTGATTCCGGCAAGCATCAGGATTGACAAGGGATAATATATCAACGGCTTATCATAGACCGGCAACAGGTGTTTTGAGATTGATTTGGTGATTGGGAAGAGCCGTGTACCGTGGCCCCCTGCGAGAATGATTCCTTTCATGATTGTCCCCTGAACCCGACATCCTGATTTTTCTATCCTTAATCTTTTCCTGATAAGATGGTAAACTTATCTGCTTTGGAGCGGAAACGTTGTTTTTGCAAGGGTCTATCTTTGATTTTGCAAGGTTAATCAGCCCTCTTAAATTATTTCTCTAGTTCAAAGTAGTCTATCCTCTTATGTCAGATGAAATTTTTAAAAAAAAGAATGTGGGAGCAAAAATTTTGATACGATATCTCCTATATTCATGCCTTTAGCGCGTAGAAAGCCACCGGAAATTCACTTACATATTGTTCAGGGTGATCGGTTTCAATAATGATCCCGGCAATATCATGTGTTACCCTGCCTTTGAAAACCTCTGCAAGAGTTGTTCCGTTCCCAATATAACCTGATAAAAATAATCCGTTTCCTGCAGTCCCCGGAACGAGACGATAACGTTGTGTGGTATAATTATTTACCAGCTTAAACCGGATATAAACCGGAGCAGTTTTGTATACCATCTTCAACAGGTCACCGAACGTGCTGTACCTGATATCAACCTCCCCGAATACCAGATCATCGGATACAGGTATCCTGATCAGGTCTCCAATTTTTCCTGTTAATGAACTTCTAAAAACTTCCGTGTACCTAATCTCATTGGCGGAGCGGTTTAGTACAATGAATTGGCCAGACTGATCCCGATATGAATACTGTAGAAGAACCGTCCGGAACGTTTTTGGTTCATCAAAAGGGGGATATCTGTCATCGATCGACTTGTAGGCATAGAGTATTTTTTCGGGTGATCCTGAACCCGAAAAATGGTGGCTGTTGAGATCATCCAGATATTGAGTGTACGCCTGTTGTGAATGGAATACCGGGCGTGGCGACCAGTTGAGACCATACCGCCAGCATAATGCAATATCCCATGGAAATATATCAATGGATTGCTGGCCAATATTTTGCAGAACTGTTGCATTAACAGGGTACGCCTCCATTATTTTTTCCCGCTGAGTACCGACCTGGTGTTGAAAAAGGGGTTCATTATTTAGCAACCTAAAGGAATAATCAACGGAAGGTGAAAGAAACACTGCATTTTTTTTAAATATTGAAGGGTTATCGAGGTATACCGCGTAGGAAAAAAAACCAATTGTCAGTACTGTTATCAGGAGGCAGGGGACAATGAATTTACGGAGCTTTGTCTGTCTTAGTTCTTTGGTAAGCAGGACCAGGGCAATTCCTAAAAACAGCAGGTAAATACAAAAAAACTGGACTACATGCCCATCATGGCGTCCGAACCCGATTTTGAAAGCAGAAAACAGGATGAACGCATTTAATCCAAAAAAGACCAGGACATGTTTCTGTTTCCGGATGGCGAAATATGTCACTACAATACCGAAAAAAAGAATGGAAAATATCCCGGCATACACCTGCCATAACGGGCCCTGTACCGTCATTGCTTCGTTGTATCCTTTTATGAGCTCAAATCCACCCACCAGGTACGCAGGTACATTTACGAAATTCTGCCCCGTT
>JBAXMF010000117.1:0-6965 GCA_037134435.1 Methanomicrobiales archaeon
ATACGTGGATGCCTCTCACCCGGTTTTCGTAGAAGGATTTACGAAACTGACTTTCACTGCGATGGTTGAAGGGGTGGGTCCGGAAGTAGTTCAACAGGGGTTGATGAGCGCTGATGCGTGGGGCCGTGGAATTGCGGCACTTTACCGTACCGCTGAGCCTGACGGCGTCTTCTGCTACACGTTTTTCAAGGCGACCGCCCTGAAATGAGCCCGGCGAAACGAAAAGAAGATTCCGATTATTCCCGCCTACCCCCGCCCGGGAAGTTTCAACCACGCGGTTCCAGAAATGGCCATGGGCACCCTCCCGGCAGAACGGCCATGCGGTATGCTTCCATGATCTCTATGCAGAGATATTCGATCCAATACTGCCGTTTGAAGAGATCATCCGTATTGTTGCCCTGCCGGACGTATCATTCGATACTGAGCGGAAAATTGCAGAAGCTGACTGAATCGTCTTCTTCCACCCGGGCAGGTGGGGATGTCCCCGGTGATTCTTAAAGGTCTCATCGATACGGTTTTCCGTCCGGAACCTGGATACCGGTTCCTTCCTGGCGATACAGGGGGAGGAATTCCGGGCTGGCTAATGTTCCTGTTTCCATTCAGGCCAACTTGTCTGTTTCCTGACAGGGTATAGTAAACTAACCCCATTATGGGCTCTGTTACCAATAAAACAAGAGATTTCCCGGGGTGTTTGAAAATAAGGCTTTAGATTAGATATTTCTAGAAACTGGGTGTAATACGACCTGTAAGGACTCAAAATACGGCCCCTTTCAGGAAGGGAGGTAATAAGGAGTGACGCAATGCGGTTAACCCCTTTATTTTTGCGATAAAGAGGCGGAAATAAGGTGGAATTTTTCATTCAGACCTGGCTTGAATTGGGGTAAGGATCTGACCAGGAGGGACTCTTTTTTAGGGGGCCCGGGAATTGGAAATTGAAAATGAAGACCTGTGTGACCTACATCGCAACTGCTGAAAAGACCCGTCCCGGTTACGGGCTTTCCCGATCTGGTTTGCCGACAAAACCCTTGTTCAATTACCATACCGGTACACTAAAAATGGTCTGTCTGTACGAGTGCCAGTCCTCTTTTAGGAAGTTTTTCGCCGTGAGTCCATTTTCCATTGCGTCAAGGGAAGCTGTCTCATCTGCCTTTCTCATGTCCTGATCTTCAAACGGGGTGAACTGCTTGCACATCAGGTACGGGCGTTTCCCTCAGGGGGTCTTTGTTTTTTTTCATAGCCATCTATCAATGTCCCACACCAGGCCCAATAATGTCAGGCACATGACATTTTCTGTGGACGTGTTGGGAACGATTTACACCACCGCAGGAAGCAGGACCCGGCCGTCGGGGTCAGCTGTCTTTTCTGCCCTTTCCCCGGGCATACGATGCGACAATCCCGACCAGCCCGAGGGCGAAAAAGATCATAAACGCGATATTGACACTCTGCTGCAGCTCGGGATATACCTCAGGGGTGATAGGGACAGAGCCGATGACCGCAGAAAACACGAGCATCGCGATGGCAAGGCTGAGCATCTGGCCAATGGCCCTCATCGTAGAGACCATGCTGGAAGCAAGACCCAGGTACCGTACCTCAACCGAACTCATGATGGCGTTGGTGTTCGGTGATGAGAACAGGCCATACCCAAGGCCGAGAATAACCTGACCTCCGATAATGACCACGAGTGGTGTTCCCGGGGAGAGGAACATCAGGATGCCGAGGCCGGCAGTACTGCATACCATCCCCACCGTGGCGAGGACCCGGGGTTCGACCCTGTCTGACAGATGGCCTGCAACCGGGGAGATGATCATCTGGATGACCGGCTGTGCAATGAGGATCAGCCCCGTGGTCTGGGGATCGATGCCACGGTTGTACTGCAGGTACAGGCTGAGGAGGAACCCGACGGCAAAGACCATCGCATAGTTGATCAGGGCTGCAATATTCGAATAGAGAAAAACCGGTCTCTTCCGGAATAAGGCAATTTCAACCAGCGGTGCTGCTACGCGTTGTTCCCACCAGATAAACAGGCCAAGGACCCCCAGGCCGAGCAGCATCCAGAAGATACCTGAATGGGACGGCAGCAGGGTGAGGCCGTAGATGCAGCCAAACAGCGTCAGGCCGTACAGGGCGACACCCGTCAGATCGAAGCTTCGTTCGGTTGTTTCCTTCCATTCCCCGGGAATATATAGCACGGTGAGCACGATCACGAGGATTGCGAGTGGAATATTTACCAGGAAGATGGCGGGCCACCCGATGTTGTAGGTAAGGACACCTCCGATGAATGGCCCCAGTGAGAGCCCGGCATACACCGTAGCGGTGATGATCCCGATCGCCCGCCCGCGTTCCCCTGGCGGGAAGACCGACGTGACAATGGCAATTGACGTTGAGAATACCATCGCGCCCCCGAGAGCCTGGATGACCCGGGCCGTGATGATGACGTGACCCGACCACGCGATTGCCGCAAGGAGTGATCCAATTGCAAACAGGACGTTCCCAAGGATGAAAAACCGCTTCCGCCCGTACATGTCGGCAAGCTTTCCGAAAGGGACGATACAGATCGCGGCTGTGATCAGGTATGCCGACGTGACCCACCCCAGCATCACGGCATCGATATCAAATGACGCGCTGATGGCGGGAAGCGCAACATTCAGGGAAGAGACGGTATAGGGGACGAGGAAGGACGCAAGGGAGGCGACAACCAGAAGGATACGTTTCTCACCATCCCTGTACATGAAAGGCGATGTTGGATGCGAATGAAGATGAGCATTTTTATTTGTTGCGTTCTGGTATCGCTGGTCACAACGTACTCAACTCTTCATTCCCAATCTTTGTGGTACGATTGACCCCCGAAGAATTTTTTACCGGGTATTTGAATCCCTTCCCCGGCAGTGGCCCAAAAGATTCCTAGACCGATCAGATTGAGATGAATCGCTGCTCCCGCGGGTGGCAGTGCGCCCCCTGCTTAAAAAAAACTCCTGGATACGGTGGTCTACTGACCTGAATGTATGAAAATCCGGGAGATTGTAACAATCAATTCGTGAGGCGACAGGTAGCCACCCACATTGATCCGCGATAAGCCAAAATATCGGCTTCCTGCCAAAAAGATATTAGATCCGGATTAATCTCTTTCAATAAAGGTTTTATTCACCGGTTACCGCTATTCCGGTCCACCGGTCAACTGGGCCAGCTCATTGAGCACCACGCTCCACTGGTACGGTTTATTGATGTAACTCAGTGCGCCAGCTTTCACCGCTTCCTCGATATGGGTCGTCTGTCCGTCAGCAGATATCACAATGATTTTTGCATCGGGGTTAATCTTTTTAATTGCCCTGATGGTCCCAATGCCATCCAGCTTCGGCATGACCATATCAAGGAGAACAATATCCGGGCTCGTCCTGGAAAATTCTCGGACTCCCTCCTCTCCATCGCCTGCCTCACCCGCAATCTCATAACCCCCTTTTGTAAGTATTTTTTTCAGAATATCTCTTGCATATTCGGCATCATCAATAACAAGGACCCGCGGCATATGGACGAGTATTCTGCCTTCACAGGCTATAAATCTTCGTTATGCCGTTTATCGGAGGGTCGCAATTGTTGAGATGATGATAACTATTTATGAGCGGGAACCGATATCGTGAACGTTTGGCTCCACAATCGCATAATAAAAAAGGGTTTTTTTGGCTGGACGCCCCGGGAATTTGTCCCATGTGCAGCGAAAGATAACGACACACGGGGGGACTGGTCTTAAAATGAGGCCATCTCTTTCCCTTCCCACCGTTTATATCCTTTCCTGACGAGCCCGAATGCGGGAATACCAAGCAAAAGTGCAGCGACCCCAAAATATGGGTTGATAAATGCAAGTGCGATCACGACCATCACCGGGACTCCGATAAGGACCAGAAAAGCGAGCAGCACTTTCACATCGTAGACAAGGATGTTCGGTGTAAGCCCGGTCAGATAAATTGAGACCGAGAGTGCATAGAATGAAACTGCAGCCCAGATGACCATTGCGGGGATGAGGTACAGTACCATGCCGGTAATAATTGTAACGATCACCATGAACACCGCGGGGACCAGCTGAAGCACGGTAAACGTGCAAATCTTGCTCGTGATGAGCGTGGAAACGCTGACCGGCAGACAGGCATACGAGCTGAAGGTGTCAAAGGAGGTGATCCAGGTGTACATCGTCGCCGAAATGATCCCGGTGGTCACCGCGAATACGAGCAGGACTGCATAATCCGGGACAAGTGACCTCAACACCGACAGGAAGAACCAGATCAGTCCAAGCGGGAGGAGAAACGAAAAAAGCACCTGCCCGACACCACCACCGCTCCTCCAGAGGTCAATTATATCCTTCGCCGCCAGGGGTGGGGTTGGAAAGAACGATAATTTTCCCGTAAGCGGGGTGAGGAGGTTTGAAAACCTTTTGGAAGTCCCCGTGTATTCCGGGGTGAAGAGCGCGATTGAGACCGTAAACGGGATTGCAACGAGGATGCAGGAGAGGAACAATGCAAGCCATGTACCATTGCGGAGCAACTGGAGTGGTGGGAAGAGGTCTGCGAGACTGGCCCCATATGAAAGATACACCCACCCTGCAATGACCAGGACTGCCGTGAATAGTATAGCAAGCGCGAGTTTCGAGCGAGAATACACCGTGGAGAGAAGAAATATCGCTGATAACCCGAATAGAAACGACATGGTAAGGCTTGCAAAAAGGAGGAGCGGGTAGATCGGCGGTACACCGATGAACGGGGACGCAACAGCAAACCCAAGAACGAACGGGAGTACCCAGAGGAAAAGGTAGTAGACGATGTCTTTTATGACAAAATTGGTAAAAATATACCGCTCGGAAAGGGGGAGGCTCCTTGCGGAATAGGCAAGCAGGCTCATCTGCCCGAACCGCCGGTTCATTACTTCGTTCCCGAGAAGTCCAAAGCCCCCGACCATCACCCCGAGGAGCAGGAAGACCCCGATCGTAATCAGTCCCAGGTCACCTGCCGGAAGCACTACACGGAAAAGGGGGAGGAGGAATGAACTCATGAAGACAATCCCGAAAATTAACACCGGGAACAGGGCAAAACTAAGGCTCCCGAACATGGTGGAATGGAGGCGCCACTCTTCTTTCATCATGCAGGTAAAAAGTTCAAGTCCCATGATCATGGTCCCCCTGGTAAGAATCAGTTGCAGAAATTTTTACCATACTCAATCGTCCCGCACCTGTGAGAAGAAGAACTCTGATAGGTGCTGTTTTTTATCGGCAAGTTCACTGATTGCCCCGCTATAAAGTAATTTACCTTTGTGCAGGATGGCAAACCCCGTGCAGATCTCTTCTGCAATCTCGAGGATATGAGTGGAGATAAAAATTGTCCCCCCTGATTTTACATAATTTGAAAGGTACTCCTTGACCTTTCTTTGCATAATCGGGTCAAAATTGATCAGGGGTTCATCGATGAGCGCCAGTACCGGTTTGTGGAGGAACGCCTGGGCAAACATCAGTTTCTGCCGTGTCCCACGGGAGAGGTCTTTGCAGAGTACATCGCGCTTGTCTTCAAATTCAAGGAACGAAAACCACCATGCCGCCTTTTCATCGATGCCCGGAATATTCCTGACCGCCCCGACGAAGGCAAGATATTCCATGGCCGTAAGGAAACTTGGCGGGGTCTCCTGTTCAGGAATAATCCCGACAGACTTTCGAACACCCACCGGGTCGTTCATGACATCGAGTCCCAGTACGGCCGCCTGGCCGTTTGTTGGCCGGATCTGACCGGTCAGCATCTTGATCATCGTGGTCTTGCCTGACCCGTTCGGACCCAGAAGGCCGAACAGTGCACCCTGCGGCACCGTCAGGGTAACATTGTCCACTGCTGTGGTATCCCCGAACTTCTTCGTGAGGCCCTGTGCTTCAATCACCGTGACTATTCCCATTTTTCCTCCTGATCATGACTGTACATCGTGCCTGTACACCACCGGGGTGTTTCACGATAGTTTTTTTTTCTGCCGTACCGAATAAGCGGCCGTATTCCAGGCATTGTGTTGTTCCGCTTCCACCTGACATATGTTGTAACTGGTATATTGTGATTTCCCGGGCCTCGCGCATTGAATTATCTCTCCCGGGTTTTTACTGCCTGTCCGGGATACCCCCGGTCCCACATGGCAGTTGCGAAAAAGACAGGGTTTGTATTTCCCCTGCCCGGGAATCCTGGAACGTGCGGTTTACCCACTACCTGCTGCGGTGCGGACCGCCGTAATAAGGTCATTGATCTTCTCATTTCCAGAGATTTCAGTTTTGTTGAGTACTACTTCACCGGTTATTCGGACTCCCTTCTGTTCGAGTTTGGACTTCATTATCGGCAGGGTGTCTTTTGCCGAGCTGCCGCAGGTCGCAAAGATCACGGCCGGTTTTCCCTCGCACCCAATGAGTGCCGCAATTGCCCCGTTGATCGCAGGTGTCGCTTTCCAGGCCCAGACGGGAGTCCCGATAACGATCAGGTCATACGACGATACATCGATGGAAACCGGGCTTATCGGGTCACACGCTTCTTTCCTTGCACGAATACACCCGAGCGAGTAGGCAGACAGCGTTGAATAATTGTCCTTCGGCGCAACTTCCACAAGGTCTCCTCCACAGGCGGCACTGATTTTTTCGGCGATGTCCCGCGTAACACCTGAATAGGAATGGTAGATGATACAGGTCTTCATGGATCTCTCATCTCGTGTTTATTTTATTTAAGGTATACATTCCGGGGGATAGTTTGGAATTTACAGGCCGGAGGCGGAAATAACGGGTCAATCTTCCCACTTTCATGGGTATTGCCCCAATTTTCAATATTCTCGTTGGGATTCACTAAAGATTCCGGGCTCCATTTGTTCCCAGCGATTATTTCAGGGTGGTTCCCGGGTTTCCCCTACATGGTCAGTACTCTTAAATCAAACGTCTTCTCCCCCATTCTTCTCGTCATTTCTGTGAA
>JBAXMF010000118.1:0-6931 GCA_037134435.1 Methanomicrobiales archaeon
CTTTTGAGCGGGATGCATTTTGGTTTTCTTCATTACGTGATTGGCTTTTTCCTTGAGTTGAGGAACCGGGATGGGGATCCACACAATCATGAATTTTCAGATGTTCAGGTCAATGTGCGATAATTACTCGACATTTTTATGGGGGTCAGGAAGGGGAATTGATCGACCGTGTAACGTTGCAGACAATACCATTCCAACACGTGAAAAATTTTAAAACCCCTCTTTGAACAATTCAAAGGCAGGTACCCCCTGGCAAAAGACCCAGGGAAAACCATAGTAAGGTGAGAACAATATCGGACCGGAGCGTCATCATCGACATAATGCCACCCTCTTATTTCCAAAATAAAAAAGATCTATCAGATGAAGAAGTTGAAGATAAGCAACGAAATTATTAGCATGACCGCCGCATGTTTAAGACCGGCAGACAATGATGCCTCTCCCATCAGCCCGGCAATAATGCCTGAAAAGAATGCCTGTACAAGGCACCCGTGGTACATCAGCCGGGAAATCGTGTACATTGAAGCGGCACTGAACCCCGCAAAAGCACCCGTCTGCGGGAGACCTTTCGTATCAATGTTCCCGAGGACCGGCATAAACTGGGTGGTAATCACGGCCACAACGAAAACGAATACGATGAATGCAAGGTAAATAACTGCCGTGTAAATAAACATCTCCGACATCCGCTCTTTCTTCAGGGTCTCAGACATCCGTGCATCACTCCCTGCAATGGTCAGGATGTCGCCAATTGAACCACTCATCTGGGTGGCCTTGCTAATCAGGGTAACGGTACGTGCGATCATCGGCGTTGAGATCCGCTGTTCGAACCGCATTAGGGCATCGGTAAAATTAGCACCCCAGTCCATGTCCCGCTTGATCCGCTTGATCTCGTACGACAGGAGACCCAGGTTGGTATTGACCATGATCGAGATCGCCTGCGATATCGTCAGCCCGACCTGGTTGATCCCCGCCATCCGGTCGAGAAAATCAGGGATCGCGGCTTCAATTCCCTGGATACTGCGCCTCCAGAGCTCGTAGAAAATACCAAACGGGATCAGGATAATAAGTGCAGCAATCACGACATGATCGTCGAACATATCGATGAACCGTTCAAAACCCGCAGGAGGAAGACTCATGTAGACAGTGATGAGGTAAATCGCCGCAACAGGGACGGTAATGAGCAGGGTAAGTTTATAATTCAATATGAATACCTGCACAGGGTTCATGATGAATTTCTTTATATTCCTGATACGGTCATAATGCAGAAGTTTTTCAAAGAAAACTTCCTCGCCCGCCTTCTTTTCAATCCGGACATCGGAATACTCGGAGAGTTCCTGTACCCGTGTAAACCGGTTGATAAATTCAGACTTTATTGAGATCATATCGATAAGAATGATAAAGACCAATGAGCCGATTGGGAGCAGCAGGTAAATAACCAGGGCCATCTGGGTCACTGCTGCACCCCCCATCATCCCCATCACCACCATGATGATGATCAGGAACAGGGGCCCTGCAACAAAAAGGGTCACATAGGACTCAGATATCAGCGAGAGAAACTGGAGAAATTCTTTCTGTTCGAACCGGGCCTCTTCCTGGTACAGCCGCACCCGGCCGGAAAGAAAGCTTGTCAGGTCCCCGCCGGTCTCGATAATGGATATCATGTCCTCGAGGAACTGTTTCATTTTTTGTGACGGGGTTGTTTCCATCAGGTGCCGGAGTGCCGTCACGACATCCATCCCGAAGAAGTCGGCGTCCCTGATCACCTGCCGGAACTCGAGTGCGACCTCCCCGTAGACCGGGGCATTATCGGATATGGAACGGAAGATAACCAGCAGTTGCCCGCCACCCTTCCTCATCGCATACATGTAGGCGACTGCATTATGCAGGGTTAAGTTGATCTTGGTCGCTCGGTTGTTCTTCTGCATCCCCGGATATTTCATTGCAATAATATAGATCAGGAGAGATCCGATGATAAACGAAAGAATAGCCCCGATAACGGATATTAGTTCATTTGGAATGGATAAACTCAGGGAATTAGGTAGCGTGATCCTGTACACATTATAAATGCCGGTAAAATTCGGTGACGTGTCCAGGACAAGTGTCAGTGAAACAAAAAAACCAAACACCGCAAAAACCACACCACCGAGTAACGAGACGATCAGTCCATACCCGGCGTACCGTTCAGGGGTCATCGCCATGCGGGCAGAAATAAGATTGGCACTCAGGCTGGAATATTTACTAGAACCACGTGGTACCAACCGGTGGACGATAGGATAATACTTCATACGCCTCGGCTCAGGAAGGCCTTTAAGTCACCTAACGCTTCGATGACCCCGGCCGGATCAATATTATAGGCCTGGAAGAGCTGTGAGGCACTGATATAATTCAGGATACCCTGGTCCTTCATCGCGACCAGTATGATCTTCCGTACCCGGATCTCATCCTCGAGCTGCTCACGGCTCCACCCACGTTTTTGTGCAATATCTGCATAGACCTGCGAGCGACCATGGTAACTAAACTGGTCTGTCACCGGGTCATAGGTGAAGACTGTGTTGACGCGGAGACTCCCGGTGATCGGGTCGGCCCCGGCAATTTCTACAATCTCCTGGACCCGCCTGATCCGCTCCTGCCCGCGGTACACAAGGGCCTGTACACAGATAACATTCAATGCCTGCAACATGTTCCGCGGAACATTCAGGGGCTCACTCTCAAGGCGGTGGATGGCGGCATCAACATTTCCGGCGTGAAGCGTTGAGAACGTGGTATGGCCGGTGTTCATCGCCTGGAACAGGGTCTGAGCCTCAACACCACGTACTTCACCGACGAGGATATACTCAGGCCGCTGTCTCATTGCAGCCCTGAGCAGGTCAAACATGGAGATCATGCTCGCCCCTTCGGCGATCGAGTCCCTCGTCACGGATGCGATCCAGTTCTCGTGAAAGAGTGTGATCTCCCTCGTGTCCTCGATACTGACGACCTTTGCCATCGGCGGGATAAAGAGGGAGGTCGCATTCAGCGAGGTAGTCTTCCCGGATGCAGTACCCCCGATGAACAGAAGACTTTTGTTATTCTCAATCGCCATCCAGAAATAGACAAGCTGGTCTTCGTTGAACGTGCCATTCATCAGCAGTTCGATCGGGGAGAACGGTTCTTCCCGGAACTTCCGTATCGTAAACGAAGTCCCCCGTGTTGTAACTTCCTTCCCGAATGTCAGCTGGAGCCTCGACCCCTCGGGTAAGGTTGCGTCTATTATCGGGGACCCCGTGGAGATGTGTTTCCCAGAACGCTGGGCGAGAGTGATCGCAAGCGAGTCGAGGATTTCCGCTTTGAATTTAATATTCGTCTTGATATTCCGGTATTTCCGGTGATAGAGGAACAACGGGATCATCGTCCCGTCACATGAAATATCCTCGATATACGGGTCATTCATCAGGGCCTCGATCCTTCCCCAGCCGAGGAAGTTCCGGACCAGGTAATATTGCAACTTGAACAGTGTGTTCAGGTCCGGGTTGATACCGTACTCACGGAATAAATCATTCGTTTTCTCGAGGAGGAGCTCACGCTTGTCCATGGCGAGTTCATCATCATCATCCAGGATTAGGACATTCCGGAGGTCTGCATGTACCCGCTCTATCAACTCGTACTGGAATTCCGATAAGATCGGTTCAAACAGGAGATACTCATTCTGGTTGGTCTTTTCATTCAGTGCAATGACAACCAGGGATACCCCGACATCACTCCAGTAGTGATCAATTTCCTGGTACCCGGCGGGAAGTGCCGATTCAACTAATGGCCCCTCCACGACAGGGTCGTATTGAAGAATGATTTTTTTTGCTTTTTTGCTCTTCCCAGCCTTATCCCTTCTATCAGAAGGGCCTTTCTCCTCCATTTCTGATTCTACATGAAATACCCGTTTCAGGGGGTCCAGGGTGGATGTTTTTTTCCGCTCAGTGAGTTCAATTTCCCCAGGCAGTAAATCAGGGACCTGTTGGGGATCGCCCGCCAAACCTTGTGTTGCCGGTGCTGCGGCCGGGGTCTTCACCCCCGTGCCTGGTTGTGTCCCTTTTCCTTTACCGTGGTGAAACAGGCCGGTGGTCCTATTGAATAATGACGGTCCCTTGCGATTATCCCCGGCCACCGTAGCCGCTGCAGACTTTACCGGGTAGCCGGTGCTGGCAGGGAGGGATGTATCAGGGGAGGGTGATTTGGGTACAGCCTTTGGTTTTGTCCCTTTCCTTTTGTTTCCTTTGAAGAGGGAGGAGAGTTGATCCAAAAACGAAGGTGATTTAGTGGGGGACTTTTTCACTTTTACCGCTGCGGGCTTTTCCTGGCTGCCGGTGCTGGCAGGGGGGGACGTTGCGTGGGAGGTTGATGTAGGTACAGCCTTTGGTTTTGCCCCTTTCCCTTTATTTCCTTTGAAGAGGGAGGAGAGTCGATCCAAAAACGAAGGTGATTTAGTGGGGAACTTTTTCACTTTTACCGGTGCTGGCTTTTCCTGGTTGACGGTGTTGGCAAGGGGGGAGGGTGATTTGGGTACAGCATCCGCTTTCTTTCCCGAACTGCTATCCCCCTGAACCAAATTTCGAAGTTTATCGAGCCCCGGGACCTTCATCCCCACCACTCCTGTCCCTTAAGCCTTTTTCGATTTAATTATTTGGAGAGGAATCGCTATAAAAGGATATGTAATGTTGAATACAATCCGGAGGGTATGAAACGCCCGGATACCATAATGATACAAAATAATGGGTCCTTTTTCCCCCGTGCAGAAATGTTTACCTTTTGTCGAATAGGAGGACAGAATTACTTCTGCCCCCCCTTCCAAGAACGCACCTTGCGACTTTCATCGCAGTACGCTCAAACCTCACACTACCCAGTTGTCAGGGCACATTAAAAGAATGAATAAACCGTTGTCTGCCTGGTCACATAATCACCATGTCTTGCGCTGAAGTATTCTTGGTCGAGAAATGGATTTCTCTTCAATTGCACCAGAATATGTCTTCTGATTTTCGTATCAGAGAATCGTATGAGGGTGGATACAAAGTTCGTGAAAGTCCAGTTCGAATTATCAACTGAGTGCCAGTACCTTCGAACAATCCATCTGTGTCCCTTATCCGGATGCCGTCTTTTAGCCCATTGCCAGAGGAGTTCCCACACAGCGTAATCCAGACTGCTAAATGTTTTAGCGGATACAACATTGCGGTGATAGAGAGACCAACCCCGGATAACCGGGTTCAGTTTGTCTATCAGGACTTTCTGACTCGCGCTCTTCGAGTGACTGATGATATCGCTAATCGTACGGGTTATCGTTGACACCGCCTTTTTCGACGGTTTGATCAGAAGTTTTCCGCTGTACTTTCGGAAGTTCCAGGATAAGAAATCAAATCCCTCGTCAATATGGACGATTTTGGTTTTCTCTTCCGAAAGGGAAAGTCCTCGCTCTGCGAGGAACCGTTCGACCGCGGCTTTTACTTGTTCTGCAACTTCCCGCGACTCTGCGGTAATCACCCAGTCATCAGCATACCGGACCAGGTTCACCTTCTTGTTCTTGAACTGGTTTTCCAGAAGAGTTTTCATCCCGTCGAGAGCCATATTCGCCAATATGGGGGAAATAATACCACCTTGGGCGACTCCCATGGTTGCACTGTGATACACACCCTCGTGGATGTAGCCTGCCTTGAGAAATTCCGCAAGGATTTTCTTGTCCATTGGAATATTTTCCAGCAGCCACTCATGCGGGATGTTGTCGAAAAAACCTCGGATATCTCCTTCCAGAACGTATTTAGCGGAATTATCCTTGCTCAAACATATGAAAAGATACGCGGTTGCATCCTGCGCGCATTTATGGAGCCTGAACCCAAACGACGTTATGTCAGCCGTTGTTTCCGCCCACGGTTGAAGAGCCAGAGCGTATAGCGCTTGCATTGCTCTGTCATAGAACGTCGGAATGGACAACGGTCGCATTTTGTCGGAATTGGGTTTCGGGATATAGATTCTCGCCAAGGGTTTGGCTTTGTATCCTTTGTCGATTAGGGAGAATGCTGCTCTCATCCGTTCGGCGGGAGTACTCCATCTGACTCCGTCGACTCCAGCAGTTCGCTTGCCTTTGTTTTCTGTGACCTTTTTTACAGCCAGTGCTTTGGCAAAGTAGGAATGCGTAAGGATGTACTGCAACCTTTTTGCCAGTCGGGTTTTTCCTTCTTTTACTGCTTTTGCGATTCTTGTTTGAAGTCTATTTACATACAAGTGTGCCTTATCCCATGGAAAATGGTTCCATTGGCGGGCTAGCTCTCTGTCTGTGCTGTCCTCGCTTGTGAGCGTAGTTGAACATTTCACATTCATAGATTTTACCTCAAGTTCGTCGTGATTGGTCAACCGCACGTCAGCACCCTTTAAGGTCAGGGCAAATTTTGAACCCCTATCCAAGCCATTACAGTTCGGCTTTCGCTTCTTGCGGTATCCTGTTCCCACTACGCATGTAGTTTCACTCACGTGATTCCCACCCGTTGCCGGGAGCGTATTGGGGTTTCCAAGTTCCATAATCCGGATAATTGTGACGTTTTAGGAGCTGCCTATAGACCGGGAGCGCATTGTCCATTCGTTTCAGTATCAGAAAAACTACTGAAACCGGGCTCCGTACCTTTTGGTGCTGGCGTAGCAGTCTCTTTCGCCAGTTAATGATAACGATCCTGTAGCAGTTCAGTGTACCTTTTCCATGACGTCTTTTCCTGGCAGATTGATTCGGTGAGACTCCTATCTTTCCACGTTGTCTTCCGGGCTTCGCACCAAACTGTTACCAGTGACGCACGCCGGAATAGGAACACCCTGAATGGATAGGGTGGCTTTCTTTAGCAATCCGAATTACAGCTTTTCTTGTCGCACTCGCCAATCCAATTTTGACCCCCCCACTGGGAAAACGATCAGATTTTTTAGGGCG
>JBAXMF010000119.1:0-6928 GCA_037134435.1 Methanomicrobiales archaeon
TAAAAGAACAGGAAAAAATTGCCGATAAATGACGCAATAAATAATCACCTCATCAATGATTACAGCGGAACTAGCCCTTAAGGTTGATATGATCCCAGGCAAAATGAAATTCCCGACTTTCATATAGGAATAAGGTGAACAATGTTATCCCCCCGCGAACTCGATCGGTACAAACGACAGATACTGCTCTTTGGAGAAGAGGGCCAGGAACGTCTGAAGAAAGCAAATTTGTTCATTGCGGGGGCCGGCGGGCTTGGTTCACCGATCTCAATATACCTCGCGGTTGCTGGTGTGGGAACGATTACCCTTGTCGATAACGATGTTGTCGAGCTAACCAACTTAAACCGCCAGATCCTGCATAATAACAAGGACATCGGTAAGAAAAAGACCGCTTCTGCTGAGGAAAAACTGGCCTCTCTCAACCCTGACATCACGATCAAGGTCATCGATACAACTATCGATGAGACCAATGCTGCCAACCTGGTAGGAAAAGCGGATGGCATCGTTGATGCGATGGATAACTACCCTACCCGGTACGTACTGAATGATACCGCGATCAAAAAGAAGATCCCGTTTTTCCACGGCGCAATACGTGGTCTGTACGGGCAGGTAACGACAGTAATTCCCGGAGAAACTGCCTGCCTTCGTTGTATCTTCCCCAAAGCTCCCCCAAAGGAAGTGTTCCCGGTTGTTGGCGTGACACCCGGCTTCATCGGGATGGTGCAGGCGACCGAAGCCCTGAAGTACCTTGTGGGGACCGGAGAACTTCTTGCAAACCGGCTCTTCATCTGGGACGGACTGACTTCGCACGTTGAAGAGATCCGTGTTGAGAAAGATCCCATATGCCCGACCTGTGGTAACAAGCAGGATATAGCGAGGAAAAATAAATGAGTATAACAATCCGTTTTTTTGCACGGTTCCGGGAATTGCTTGGGACAAGTATCGTGGTTGATAATCGAGAAGGTACAACCCTTGTCGATCTGGTCAGGGACGCAGTATCGGAAAACAAAGAAGGCTTTGATGCGATCTTTGACGATCAAGGAAAATTACGTGATTATGTGGTCCTGATGCGGAATGGGAGACGTGTAGATGTAGGTAAGGCATCCACGGTCAATGTATCCAACAACGACGAGATTGCGGTATTCCCACCGGTTGCCGGTGGCTGACACTTGTCAGTCTGAATTGTAGTGGGTATAATGCAAGGGGCCACGTCATCTTTCTGAATAGAGGCTCCCATTTTTTTATTGCCGCCGTTAACGACCTGATCGCCGCCGTTACCTGAACGGGAGGTAACGGTCTCAATGTACCTGAACTCACACTGATCTTTTTGCCCGGTCAGGCGATTGGGCATGGATGTGGGCCTCATAGGGAGGATATTTTCCTCCTTTGGTATAACGATGCGTTGCCCGGAAAATATTCTTTGGATCATGCAGGTCTTTATTGTGTCGCCAATGATCTCCAGGGGAATATGACTGGCAATTGAGTGAGATATTTTAGGTCTTCTCCACTGGGTACTGGTGTGAGCAACATGTGAAAGGCAAAACGGGTATATACCCTGAAAACATCTCAAAGATCCATTTCAATAACGCAACCGGTTAAAACACGAACGGAAAGAGTAAAAATGGAAATTTCCCGTCTATAACAGTGTCGGGTTCAGCATTCCAAAGATCATCGCGATGTGGGCAAATACGAGAAACGTTATGAGGAGGCTGATATGGTACACCATGTGTCGTTCCGGAGGGGCACTCTTTTCAATAATCCCAAGTTCCAGCAGGGCAATCGCAAGCAGCGGTATGAAACCCGCCACGTAAAAGCCTACCGCTATGATATCAATTGGCCCGCGCCAGACGATTGTCGGAATGACCGTTACCAGGAGGTACCCTGCAATCAGGGTAAAATAAATCCCGAGCGATATTCCGATATAACGGTTAATGTTACGCAGTGTACCAGAATAATCACGTTTGAATGCGACAAAAAATTCCGTGGCGGTCAGTGCCTCTGCGAGGATCACCGGGATTGCCATGAATAATAAAAGATTCCATGGCTGGTTTGTCATGAGCAATTGCATGTAGTGGGTGACCTGCATCATCGGGTCCATGGCTGTCGCTGCTGCTGCCATAGCAACATGAGCATGATCTACCACTGTTGGGGTAACCATCGATTCCATTTGCATCTGGTTTTCTCCTATAATTCACAATTGTGAAATGTGAACATATCTCATTTCACCGAACATGCCCATAAATTGTCTGGTAACATCGTCTTAGTAATCCCTGTTAGTTAGCAGTCAGGTGAAGTATGATGGGTAAAAATTGGGAAATTTTTGTCCATCTCCTATAAATCCAGGCATCCAGATGCCGTGAATGTCACCTCATATGGTACCAAGGCATTCAATCAGCACAAAAGTCCAACCTCTGGCTGGTTTTTCCTCCTGCTGGAAGTTATCCGGTTCCGGTTCCTGCAAATACAAAGTATAGGAGAATCAAAACAGCAGCTGACCCCTGGGATATATTACAGCTCTTGGTTGGGGTTGTCATGCAATCCAATGGTATGATCCTCAAGTATACAGGAATCCACATAACCAGTCTGGTCCAGGTAAGCATACGGACAACCATTTTACCTCCCTGTACTGAAAATGTGGATATTAATAGGAACTATATCGTCAATTACTGCCTACACACGAGGTTTTTAATTGCGGGGAGAGTCAATAATCTGCAGACAATGAAGAAGTACCACACGACGGTAATCACCTCGTGATCTTCACTGACGCCCGGTGCAGCGTTGTCGGAAAATTATATGCCCGTTCAGAATCACGAAAGACACGACTACTAAGGCAGAATATATCCGGATGTGTTACAAGACGGGTGTGCCGGTCTTAAAAGCTCAACGCAACGGGAAGCATAAACCAGGGCCGGTGTGGCAGAACGGATAAATGCCTTCGCCTGCAAAGCGAATGTCCGGAGGTTCGACTCCTCCCGCCGGCGTCCAATAATGGAGAATAAAAGATGGACCTATACAGTACGTTGTCAAGAACCCTCGAGCCACTCGTGACCCTCAACCCGGACAGGGTTTCACTCTTTGTTTGTGGACCAACGGTATACGATTACTCGCACCTTGGTCACGCCAGGACGTATGTAGTCTTTGACGTACTGGTGAAGTACATCAGGTGGACGGGAAAAGAAGTCTTTTATCTCCAGAATATCACGGATGTGGATGATAAAATTATCAACCGTGCCAACGAAGAAGGCGTATCCCAGAGTTTTCTCGCCCGAAAGTTTGAAACTGAGTACCTAAGAGACATGCGCTCGCTGGGAATAGATGCAGTCAGCTACTACGCCCGGGCTACTACTCACATACCGGAGATTATTAACCAGGTGGAGCGCCTGGTGGCCCTTGAAGTCGCATATGTCACTGATAGCGGGGTCTACTTCAGCGTGGATACGTTCGAACGCAATGGGGAACTCTCCGGTCAGGAAGGGACAAAGCGTGTAAGCCGTGTGACGGATACCTTAAAACATAACCCGCTCGATTTTGCGCTCTGGAAGATAGGGGAGTTTGGGGAATACACCTGGAACTCTCCCTGGGGCAGGGGACGGCCCGGGTGGCATATTGAGGATACGGCAATATCTGAAAAGTATTTCGGGCAGCAGTACGATATCCACGGCGGCGGACTGGATTTAATTTTTCCACATCACGAGGCAGAGATCGCCCAGATGGAATCGTTAGAGGGGAAACACCCGATGGTCAGGTACTGGCTGCACACGGGATTCCTGACGGTTAAAGGGAAGAAAATGTCAAAATCGCTCGGGAATTTTATCCCCATCAGGGACGCTCTCCGGACCTGGAATAAAGATGTACTCAGATATTTTATTCTTCTTTCTCACTACCGGTCCCCACTCCAGGCCACTGAAGAAGGAATAGCAAATGCTGCGCGAGCGCTTGACCATATTCGTTCGGTTGGCTTAAAAGATGCTGGAGAGAACCATGAAGGAAGGAAAGCATTCACTGACGCAATGGAATCTGACCTCAATACGCCGATGGCTCTCGCAGCAATCCATGCACTTGCCGCAAGCGGGGATCTCGGGGCTTTGAAAGAGTTTGGTGAGATCCTTGGAATAAATTTCCTGCGTGAGACCAGTGCACCCATAAGTGTTCTACAAGATATACGGGCAGAGCTTCGTGCGAGAAAACAGTTTGAAGTTGCAGATATGATCCGCGAGCGCATGGTTACCGCTGGGATCACCGTAACCGATTCTCCCCTTTGATTGTGATCCTGTAATGTACGGATTGTTACCTCTGTTTCCAGCTTTGCTATCAATCTACCATCACCTGGTCCCGGCATCCGGTATACAGTATTACCCGGAGTTTCCAGGTTAACGACCCGTGATACCTGCTGGTTCCGGGCGCAAATATTACCTTGACGTATGAATCGAAATTCTCTCTCGCAAGTGGTGCAGCGAGGTTAGTTACGATATCTTTTTCCAGAAAGCATTTCGATAATCAGCCTGTGATTTATCTTCTTTTAAGTATTCTTCTCCAGGTTGGGGTTTATATTTGTCCGGGTTATTCAGGGCCTCCAAACATTCCTCAGGTATGGAAAAACAATCTCCATCGCACTGACTACTACTTCGGACCCTGGTATTCCTGGATTTTTCAAGTTTTTCTAGCCGCGTCGTTAAATTATCAATTTTTTTACCCTGCTGATCGATTGCTGCTAACAGGTCATTTACCCGCTCGAGGATCTGTCTATTAGTTTCCTGTTCCGTCATGTTTATTTCACCACACTACAATTCTGCAAAAGAAATCATCCATCACATGTTAGTAAATCCCATTTCTGTTAACAATTGAGGGACCTGCAATCTGACAGGAAAATTCCCTGGGTTTTTATACGGCCTTTAATGGTAGTTTTCAGGGGTATTTTTAAGGAGGAGATAATAATATCACGTTGGAATGCCACGTTGAAAAATACAACATGGCATCAACCCAAATCGCCCGCATCAAGACCGAGCAACCACCTCTTCTCTATTGTTTAACCCATAAAGGCTCTGGCGGGCATCAATGAAGTAATGACGCTCAACGAGGAAATCTTCGGTTTTCAACCTGTTCAGGGCATACCGGACAGTCCTTGGTGGCAGGAGAGTTTTCTCAATCAGGTCCTTCTGTGTCAGCTGGCCGTCGGTTTCGAGTATTTTGTACACGAGCTTTGCCGATGGTGGCAGGTGCCCGATGTTTTTTCGCTTATTACTGGTTGTGTTTACAACAAAAACGATCACTCATAGTGGATCACCATACTTTAGTGAGAGTTCACAATTGTTAAGTTTCCCGGTCCTTCTAACAGATCCGTTTCAGAAATTTACGTGAAAATAACCAAATAACCGAAAACCATTTCTTAATCCTGTAGCAAAATATCTATTTCAAGGGTAGGCAGGATGAAGGCATCATGGATGCATCCATTACGATTCATGACAATTCCCATCCCTTCCGCGCCCTGTGACATAATTACACCCCATGTGAGATGTCAGTACCGGGGCCGGATCCTACTCAAATAACCGGGATACATCGTGTGCTGAGAATCCTCTTTGCAAATTGCCAGCGAGAAGGACTCATGATCATCATCGGGAGATAATGTTCCGGAACAGTTGAAGAGGGAAAATTAAAAAATGTTATGATTCGGTTGCATCAGTACATCGTGAACTGGGAGAAAAAGCCACTCCGCGATGGGACCACGGGTAAATAGTACCTTGCAAAGTCTCCGGGGCTTATTGCACAGGAGGCCTGCATCTGCTGGCATGAGGCCCCATCAGAACATCCGGCTGCTACACAGCCGGGGCTTGCTGCACATCCCACAACCCCGCAACCCTGCCCACCGGCAGGGCAAAGGGCCTGATCGGCACAGGTGGTTTGAGCATTACAGTCCAAGTTGCCCATTGGACACGCGGTTTCACATGATTGGGATGGTGCTGCCTTTACACAACTTCCTGCGCAGGCCGCCATTGCACCAGCTGGAAGAGCAATGAGCAAAAGCATACCGATGAGGATAATAAATTTCTTCATGTTTTCATCTCCTTGATCTTTTCCGGGTTGTCCCGGTATACCAGTAATTCAATACCGGGTAATAAACCATTTCTCGTAGATCCCTCTTTCTTTTGAAACAACCAGGTTGTAATTTATTGTTATCACTAGATTGCCAAAATACTGGAAACGAAAGTTGCCTCTTCGATAAAAGGTAAATACAAGGCATTGAAAAATCATCAGTAATGAAATACAGGGTATTCCTGGTTGTTGCATTCCTGATGGTTTCAGCAGTTGGTGTTTTCATGCCGATCGATGCATCAGGGGTACCTTTCGCATCACCGGGTACGCGAAGTGGATCTCCTGGATGTGCCACGCCGGTACAATGCAATGGTTGTTGTAAAGAAAATGTACCAATGCAGGCCCAGGCTCCCGTTCGGGCACCCTCGCCATACCCTGCGTGTTGCCCGGAGCGGTCTGCCTGTGCATCTGTAGCTCCTGTTGCAGTGACAAGTCCCCTGCTGAATACTATCAGGTTGCGATTCAGGGGGTTCCGGAGAATTTCAGCTGCCAATGCACTCGATCATCCTGAACGTCATACAATTTACGAATTGATCAGGGGAAGTCCAGGAATTGACCTGACGCGTATTGCACAGACCTCGGGGATAAATATCCATACACTCCGGTATCATCTTGATATTCTCACGTCTTTTGGAAAAATTATCGTGATGAAAGACTGGGGAATTTTCCGGTATTATGAGAATCATGGTGCATATACCGAAATAGAAAGAAAAATTATCCCGTATATCAGGAATCCTGTGGCAGGGTCTATCCTTGAAATTATTCGAAATGATCCCGAGTGTACACAAACCACATTGTCAGAAAAAATTGGGATCACAGGGCCGACCGTTGGCTGGTA
>JBAXMF010000120.1:0-6914 GCA_037134435.1 Methanomicrobiales archaeon
AGTTCCGGACGTAGATATACCGGAGCAGGTGAGTGTGCATGCCTTCATCCCCATGATCTTCGGGGTCTTCCATCATGCCGGCCTCTAACACCTCGAAGTCCCGGAACTCCGAGACCAGGTCCTCTGCTGAATAATAGTGGACCTCGCGTCCGGATTTACTCTCGAAGGTGTTCTCCTCCGCCTTTTTGCCCATGCCATAACTCGGCTCCCGGTCTGAGAACACGACAAAAAACATCACTCCTCCCTCCTTCAGTTGCTCCCGGCATCGTGCAAGGAATGCAGCCCGGTCGCTCTTTCGGAACAGGTGAAGGACATTGAAACAGTAGATGCCATCATACATCGAATCGTCGAAAGGCATGTCAAGTACCGACCCCTGGTGGTACCGTACTCCCTCTGAGTTTTGTAATGCAAGGGCAACTGCCGTCGTTGAGATCTCGATGCCGGTGACCTGGAACCCAGCCCGGACAAATGCGACGGCATTGCGGCCATACCCTGAACCCGGGACAAGGACACATTGCACCCCGGCTTTATTGAAGAGTTGAACCGCGTACTCCGACGTCCTGCTGGGTGTCGTGCCCCATATCCTGCCCTCGTCGCTGAAACGCTCCTCCCAGAAGGTGTTCATACAGGACATAATGGTTTTTGCCGGAAATGTACCTGCCGGAAAGAGCCGTGGGGAGGGTCAATTCGAAACCGTCGAAAACAATTGACCTGCAGGGAAGTTAGGGAAAGTCCCTGAAGTCGGTTGGTGGCAAAAATCCAAACGGGTAACTACCATCGGAACAGGGTAGTAACTGAACATCGTATACGGGTATTGGGGTAATGACCCCTGGTGCACGGACGGTCCCTTATCCGTTGACCGATTGATTGTTCCCGTTACCGGTGAATAGTGATCGCGGTTCTGAACCAATGATGCAGGTATTGCATTTGCAGCGTTTATTGCCCCCCTGTGGGTCCGCCGTAACCAGGTTATGAAAAAAACAAAAAACCTTTTGCGTCACCCCTGCCCGGGGTGGTCCCCGGTATGCCACTCTCTGTACGACGATTATGAAAACCTGGCTTCTTCAATTGCCCCGGTAGCAATTACTATCCTCTCGAGAATCTGTACTAACCCTCCAATGAAATGATAATCTCTGGGAAAATGATACACCGGGTTTTCCCGCGGTCACGGTATTCCAGATGAGTAGCCACAGCATTTTCTGCAAAACTCCTCCAGGCCCCCACCATTTTCAACATATTAATTATCACCCTGCACGTATTACACACCAGGGAGGCATATGGGGTTATTATTCAGATGTGGAGGTATGGTTATCATTATGGTAATCGCGATGATCTGCGCAGGGTGCATGCAGCCTGCTACGCAGTCCGTCCCTACAATAGCGCCTGGATATCATGATGTCACAGCACAGGAGGCGCGGTCATTGAAACACGCGAGCGAGGGAAAACTCATAATTATCGATCTTTCATCGAATTATGGTGAGGGGCACCTGCCAATGGCAATTAATATTCCGTTCAACACCCTTGGTGAAAAGATCTTAACTCTCGACAAATCAAGACCGTACCTGGTCTATTGCCACTCAGATAACACCAGTATCGCCGGTGCCACAACGATGGTAAATGCCGGGTTCTCTCCGGTATACCGGTTGAAGGATAATTACGAGTCATGGGTATCAGCTGGTTTTCCGGGAGAGTAATTCACGGCACCATTCTTTTTTTTTATCCAAATAGGAAATTCCCGGAAAAAAATCCGACACGACCGGTTATCAGGCCCATCGTCAGGATGTCTTGCATAAATACATTTGTCTCTGACCCGGATATTTGCAGGAAATCCCCAAAAATTCGTCGTGCTTCACCACGGGTACAATGCAGAATCGTCAGAAGGGGCAACTCCTGAGCCGGGAGATCAGACCAGGGTGATTACCAGGCACCAAAAAATTCGTCCGTTCTCGTCCCGCGGATCAGTTCACTCTCGCATGAAACTTAGAAAGACCGGGCTTGGAAAAACGCAAATCTTTTCCACAGGAAGAGAGGATGCGTGATTTGATGACGCCTTTTTCAGCTCATCCTTTCTTTAACGTAAACCTGATCACTGCACCCTGCTCCGGTTGACCCGTGACCCGGTCATCCGCCCAGATCCGGCCGCCGTATGCCTCGATGAGCATCTTTACAATATGCAGCCCAAGCCCGTAACTGCTACGCTTGTGCGAGTCCTGCATAAAACGGTCAAAAATACCAGGTTTCATCTCATCAGGGATCCCCATGCCGGTATCACTCACCGATACCTGGAGCACCCCATTCGGCTGCTCATCCACGCTCACCTCAATAACGACTGCAACTCCGCCGGATTTTATACTGTTTGAGAAAAGGTTATTGAAAACAACATGGAGCATCTCATCAGCAAGGACAACAACATCACAGTTTATGCACCGGATGGAAGTTCCCGTGTGGACCTTGATCTCCTTTGTGACCACATCCTTAAGGTTCACTGGTTTTTGTTCTGGTGGGTGCTTGTAAACCGTAGAGATGGTCTCAATATTTTGGATCACGTACCGGCTTTTTTTGAGGGTCTCAATCATGCGCAGGGTATAACCCTTCTCTTTCTCCCCTACGCGGTCCTTTAAGATATCTGGATACCCGTTCAGGGAAAAGAACGCATTCATGATCTCGTATGTCAGGACATCAAGATAGATGTCAAGGTACAGGTTGGCCTTACGGTTTGCCTCTGCCAGCTGCACACCCTGTTGAGTCAACTGGGTCTGGCTATCCTGTAGTTCCTGAAGCATCGTATTAAACGAACGTTTCAGCGATGCAATTTCATCATCGCCGCTGACAGGCAACCGTTCTGAAAGGTCGCGTTTCTGCCCGATCACCGTCATCGCAGCATCCAGATCTGCCAGGGGGTTAACGATATACCTGCGCATGAGGAGTTCGGTTACAGCACCGAAGATGACCGCGATGATCAGGAATGCCACGAGAAAAAACGAAACCGTGTCAATGGCCTGTTGGTATACGCTCCGTGTGGTTGTCACTTTCATGAGGACAATGGGTTTGTCCTCGATATCGTTGATCAGAGTAGTACTGATCAGCGTGGACGAATTGTGGACCCGGCTAATAATATCCGGTGCACCCGGAGCAGTCAGTTGCAGTACTACCGGGTCCGTGCTCAGCCATTGACTATCGAGCAGGACCATTTTCACCGGTATATGTGCCCGGTCCTGCAACGCGGTGACCCGGGGTCCATCATAGGAACGGAGAAGGATAATTATTCCCCGGCGGGGTCCTTCTCCGTTGCTCTTAAGAATCGGATGCATTGAAACCTGGTATAGCCCTTCTGGCTGCAGGATAAAACCCTGCGTCCCCCCCTCACCGGATAAGTTCTTCAGCAAACCGGAATGACCTGAAAAATAATCGCGTACCCCCTGTGGAACATTGGACTCTTTCTTCTTCTCCAGGTCATACCATCGCCCGTACACATAATCTGCGGAATTATTATAGTACAGGACTCCATTGACCTGAATATTTTCAAATGACACCCCATTGTTGAGATAACTGCTTATATAAGCGGGATTCTGGTCTTCTACGAATGTATAGGTATCATCCCACACGGCCCAGTCCCGGGTGCTTTCCCCCAGTTTTTCTTTCTCAAAATCAATCTGGCTGGTTACCCGCTCCACGTTGACAAAAGACTCCTTCTGCTCAATCTGGGCATACGACTGAAGAATAAAGAACTGGGCAAGAAAAAGCATCGCGACGATCAAAATCAGAACAGTAAAGGTAATGATGACCAGGGTACGTGTATGGATCTTCACGATGTCCTATCGGTACTAGCTATATCACGATATTAAAACGTTGTTAATTGTTCCTGTTTGATATCCTGTGACAGATACCGGTAGCCCATCCAACGATGAATATACCATTTTACCAGTCTCACAAGTTACCTTGCCCGGCATTCGGGGTATAGACGACTAAAAATTTACAGCTAGCACCAGGGACGTCCGATTCAGATTCCGATGGTTAAAATTCCCTCTATACGTGGTAATTTTCACCTCCTCACCACCCCTTATGATATATCCGCTCGTCGGGTCTTTTTTGATCCTTGCCAACCGTTCTCGGTCGTGCCGGGATATTCTATACGGTTACCAGGACGTGACATAAGAGTCCGTTCGAATGAGACCTGAGGATAAAACAGTGTAACCCATATAACCCACTTCGGTACAACAATTAGTACTGCACAAAAATGGTCCCGTTGCAGGAGGAGCCATATATGGATATAATGCTAGCAGTGGTCATCGTTATATCCCTCGCGATCTTCCTCCTCTACCTTGGGAACCGCTTCAAAATCCCAAGTATCGTAAGTTTTCTCCTTATCGGTATCCTGCTTGGACCTTTTGGTTTTGCAGTGATACAGGACGAGGCGAACATTGAGATGTTCGGCCAGCTCGGAATTATCCTCCTCCTCTTTACTATCGGGCTTGAATTTTCTTTCGGAAAACTTCTCGGAGCATGGAAAACAATAATCATCGGCGGTATAATCCAGGTCTGCACGACTATTGCAGCAATCGCCGCAATTACCTACTGGTTAGGCTGGGAGTTTAATGTAGCAGTGTTTTTTGGTTTCCTGGTCTCACTTTCCAGCACCGCAATCGTGATGAAAGTGCTCCAGGAACGCATGGAGATCGAGACCCTGTCCGGCAGAACCATGCTTGGGATACTGATCTTCCAGGACCTCGCTATCATACCGATGATCCTGATCACCCCGTTGCTCATCGGGACAGGCAGCCCTCCTGTTGGTTCCCTGCCCCTGCAGGTCCTGAAAGTGGCGGTAATACTTCTTATTATCGTGGTCTCTGCACACTGGCTGGTGCCGGCATTCCTGTACAGGGTCGCAAAACAGCGGAGCAGGGAACTTTTTTTTGTGACAATCGCGGGGATCTGCCTGATTGTTGCATGGCTCACCAGCGCTGCCGGACTTTCCGTGACACTTGGAGCGTTTGTTGCCGGCCTTATTATCGGCGAATCCGATTATAGTATTGACGCCCTGTCGAATATCATGCCGTTTCGTGATGTCTTTGCAGCGATCTTCTTCATCTCAATCGGGATGCTCCTCGATACACGGGTAGTTGCAGCCAATATCCCCATCGTCACGATTGTAGTCCTGACCATTATCGGGGTCAAATTTCTCACGGGGGCGTTATCAACCCTTGCACTCGGCCTCCCGGCCCGCGTGACAGTATTTACAGGCCTGGCACTCTTTCAAATCGGGGAGTTCTCATTTATTCTTGCAGAAACAGGGCGGAGTTCCTCGCTTATTCCGGATATGACGTACCAGGTATTTCTCGCCGGGGCCATCATTACCATGGCGCTTACCCCGTTTTCTATCCGTGGCGCACCCGGGATTATGGATACACTGTACCGGTTATCCCCGCACCGGTTATCCTCATTGAAAATGCCTGAACCAGACAGGGCAGAAGACAAAAATAACCGCTCGGACCACATTATCATCGCAGGTTTCGGGGTCACCGGAAAAGGTGTGGCACGGGCAGCCGAGATTGCAGGCATTCCCTATACCATCATTGAGTTAAACCCGGACATTGTCCGGAAGGAACGGAATACGTACAATAAGACCATCATTTTTGGAGATGCAACAAACCCTGAAGTGCTCAGGCATGCCGGGGTCCATCGTGCACGGGCCCTTGTTATTGCCATTCCAGGGAGAGGTGCGGTGCCGAGGATTGTCCATACAGCCCGCGATCTATCACCCATGCTCTACATTATCACCCGGTCCCGGCACCTGGACGAGGTTGATGAACTATTGGACCTTGGGGCAAACGAGGTGATACCCGAAGAATTTGAGACATCAATCGGTCTCTTTTCAAGAGTACTTGCAATGTACGGGATCGACGATACCGAGATCGAGAAAGTGAGCCAGCGTATCAGGAGCAGGGGTTATCACCTTTTCCGCAGGGTCGCGGAACCCGAACTGTCGTTATCAGACCAAAAATTGAGATATGAAGATACCCGGGTCCATACCATCAAGGTTGGCCAGAATTCAGGGGCCATTGGGAAAACGATAGCTGAAATGGATATAGACAACAGGTTCGGCGTTGTGGTACTTGCATTCAGGCACAACCAGACAACAACAACAATACCCCCGGCAACCACAACGATTGGACCCGGGGATGAGTTGATCATTTTTACATCGGAAGAGCATCTCGAACAACTGTCAGATCTCCTGTCAGGGGAAACCGTTGGACCTGGGAACCCACCAAGACCGGAGTAAAAATAGGGGCCCTGTTTTGAAATTTTTAAACATTCGGGCTGCACTAAACCAAGCATAATCTACCATTTAACCCACCCCTGATTGAAAAATTATATCAGGCAATTGGGATATACTGTAGAGCACGGTTGCCATGTTCTGCCCGGGTTGTGGAGAAAGAGATGATCAGACAAATACCTGCTGCACAAAATGCGGATTAGACCTCGTCCGCATCAGGCAGGTAATTGCGGAGGGTGACGGGGCAGCCAATGGTGGCAAGATATCGGCTAATCTTTCTGATGAGGCCATTCTTTTCGTAAGCAGCACCGTACCAGAAAGCAAAACAGAGGGTTCTGAGCCCGCGGATAGCGTGGAAACGGCATCTCCCGGACCTGCAGCGTTTGATAGTACAGACCCCGTTCTATTAAAAGAACGCGGAAACGAGTTGTTCAGGCAGGGAAAATTCATGGACGCATTGGATTGTTATGAAAAAGCACTTGCCATAGACCAGTTTTACAAGGAAGCATGGTTCAATAAATCGATGGTCTTAAAGAAAATCGGGCGCCAGGACCAGTCAGAAGTATGCAATAATATCTATAAACGGCTGAGTGCCGGTGCACTGGAAACACGAAAAAACAAGCAGGAGTGAAGTCCCCGG
>JBAXMF010000121.1:0-6907 GCA_037134435.1 Methanomicrobiales archaeon
CAGGGTGCTTAGTTTGAACGGTCAAACTGTTCAATCCTGAGCGTTATAATCAATACCAGTCAGCCAGGTTTTACAATCTTATCCTGGTTAGCCGGGATAACGATTTTGATAGAGTTCCAAATGGGAGAATTACTCCTGATGATCTGAATAGAGTATAATTTTTTCATATTTGACGCAGTCAAAATTTTAAGCGGGAGTCCCCTGTCGATGCCCACAAATGCCCGGATCTACCGTCCGGTACTGTTCCATCAGCGGAACTGGCGGGGACACCAGGTCCCAACCCCGGCTGGTGAGGAATAGTACCATCTCCGGGTTCCGGCAGTTA
This sequence comes from Methanomicrobiales archaeon, assembly GCA_037134435.1. GTDB lineage: Archaea > Halobacteriota > Methanomicrobia > Methanomicrobiales > Methanospirillaceae > CAIKOD01. Next base: position 326 of record JBAXMF010000121.1, read on the forward strand.
CACACTAATATAACAGGACCAGGGACGCCGAACGGTTGTGTTCAGCAGCAATCGTAAGGCAGACATTGTTCTGGCTTACTTTTGGTAAAGGTGTGGACAATTTCCTGGCCGGGGTGGTTTCTGGTACCGGGATGCCATTGCTGGAAAATGACCCTGCCCGTCATATGATTATTTTGCCATTGTCAATCATCATAGCGATTTCATCTACCGTTTCGAAATCGTTCCTGCAAAGGATAAGAATCGTCCTATGGATAAGATTCGGAGATGCTCATTTTTTTTCTTTGAGCCCTGGGAAAACGCATTTAGACTGATTGGTTCAAAAAGAGTTTTAAATCTCTTATTTAGGGGGTCTCTCCGATATTTAAGGTCGTCTCGTCTTTTGTTCATGAAATTGCATCGAGTTGGGATTGACCTGTACATTCGGAATCGACCAGCGCTCCTCCATGATTTCCAGGCATTGCAGAGGCTAAAAAAGAGATGATTGTTCATAGAATGAAAAGACTGCAGTTCTATTCACGTACTAAAATGAATGGTGCAACTTAAAGGCAGTTAACTCGACCCGTATTGCACAGTACCGGAAAGTGCCATAAGTTGTATCTCAATTGATGTTGTAGAATGGCAACAGGAGGTCGTCACGAAATCAACGAACCGTTTCAACACAGGAGATATCCGTGAGGCGACATCAGGGGGCAACTATTATCGATGCCATGCCGGTTTTTTACGTGAATTCCATGATGTGACGCTTGAGAGAAACGCGATATGCAGGCTTAAGCCAGATACACCCCTTATGCTCCTTTGATGCCCCTTTACTACCCCTTATGCTCCTTTGGTGCCCCTTTTAAAATATAGTGAGTCCCTTTTCCGGTCTTCCCAATCCGGGAAATAACCTGGCGTTCTTCGAGATCGGTGAGATCGTTAGTTGCCTGCCTTTTTTTAATGGATGCAAGAATCTGGAATTGTGAATTGGTAATCTTTCCGTGCTCCCTGATATACGCAACAGCTTGTATCTGGCGGGCATTCAGACCCTGTTGTCCCAGGGTTTCCGCATTAAAAATATCTTTCCTGAATACTACAGAAAAACCCTGATTCTCCTGGAATACCGGTTCGGGAAGCCCTGCTTCTGCACATGCAGTGCGGATCTTCTGGATGCCACTCCCCCACCGCTCGATCCATGCAATATCATAAAAAATCTGGGCAACTCCCTTGTTTCGCAAAACTGATGAATGTGGTATAAATAATTCAGGCAACGTGATGCCGAAAGCCAGCCTTCCCGGGCTCCAAACTTTCAGAGAATCTTCCATGATACGGATCTCAACTGATGAACTGATTGTATAATCCCGGTGACAGACCGCATTGATAACAGCTTCACGAAGTGCTTCAACCGGGTAGTCCCAGACTTGTTTACGCTCAGGCTCACCGGTCATCACAAATGCAACCCGGATGTTCTTCCGGATAAACTCCATCGCATCATCTACCTGCTCTATAACTGTGCCTTGCACCATCCGGTCATCAAGTACACTTATTTCATCGGAACCAAAGAGCCCGCAATGAATGGTCGCCTGCGGTAAAAAATTTTGAAGGTTTTTTCCGAAGAGCATCACCGCAGCCCATGTAGGGACATTATCACGGATCAGACCTATTTTTTTTAAAACATTTAATGAACTTTCATCTGAAGCAATATCCCTTCTGCCTGTTTCATTTGCTTTTTTGATATAGAAAGAGAGTCTGTCTAAGTCCAGATCAGAGTGAGTTGCATGTGGCACAGGGGAAAAATCCCAACTGGATCCGATGGCTCGCTGGTGCATTTCAGAAATTTCATAGGGCTGCATAACTCTGTTTCCGGAGCCGACTCTTCGGTAGCATCTGCCCTTTGCTGATACCGGTTTGAGAGGATTTTCTTTGATGTGGATTACTACAACGAGCTTATCTTCCCGGGTGATCTCTTCAATATCAGGGATCAGGTGGGGTTCGGTACTCTGGGAAATGGTATTTGACCAGTCTTTGAGGGATTCGGAACCGATCAATGTCCCAACAACACCTCCGTTATCCGCAATGCCTATAAAAATCGAACCCCCACGGGTATTTGCAAATGCACTGGCAGTAATGATGGTATCCCTGTCAAAAGTTTCTTTAAATTCAACTATTTCTGATTCGTGGAGTGTCATGAGATATCAGTACCAAGAAATGGATTTACTGTAATGATATAGCAGTCTCTTCCTTTTTCTGGTTAATTGTTTATCCTTTTTTTATGTCCGTCGACAATAACGTATTATGTAACATCGGTGGTGCACAAAAGGTTGTTGTGTACCATTTTATTGAATTTGTGTTACACCAGGCTGGGTCACATCAAGGAATTTCGGTGATTGTTTATAAACCTCATAAGAAAATATCCTCAATATGAGGTTATTTTATTGCATTTGCGGGGTTATGACCCAGCCTGACACAAGAAAACTTACTTGAAATAGCAGCACAAGAGATATGTCGGTCTGAAGGATATCCACATTTTCATAAGAATCGCAGCTAAAAATCGTTTTGTCTCTATTTGTCTATCTTCATGATAGCATACGTTTTTACGGTCATGAATAAATAGCCGTACTTCAAGCGAAAAACAGTAATTTTTACGGACGAATGTATTTCACATCCTCATAGGAAAATATTGAGCGTGAGACTCCTTGTCAACGGAAGTTGCGTGGAAACTTATGGGTCCCAACCCCGTTTGGAGAGGAATAATACATCTCCGGGTGCCGACATTTTCACACTAATACATTAGGACTTTTCCAGGGACACCGACTCGTTGTTACCTGCGGTAATCGTAAGGCATACGTTGTACCGACCTGGCTTTTGGTAAAGGTGTGGAGAATTTTCTGGCCGTTTGTGGTTTCTGATAGAGGGTAGATGCCATTGTTGGAAAAGGTCCATGCCCGGAATGGCGTTGGCCGCTTGCATTCCAGCCTGCGGAAAATCCCTCCATTTTACGGCCTCGTTATCGCAAAAATTAGCCCGTTTCTCCTTTCACCCCGCCTGTCGGCAACCCCTATTTTGCAGCACCCTGATTTTTGGGCAGTATCGCTCGTATTTCAGCCTGTTAATCAAAATACGCCATTATTGGTCGAATATTAACGCTACGTCAATATCGCCTTGTTTCACCCGGATTCGGGCCCGGAATGGCGTTGGTTGGCCTTACCCTGGCATAAACTGACCGTATGTATGGCTGGGAAAACGGGGGTGTTGGGCGGCGGGGAATGTGGGATTCGTCAAGTCACTGGATTTTCAGGTACTGCATACTGCCTGTATGAATGGAAAATACAGGATTTCAGGTACGGAATATTTGGTATTTCCTGGTGTCCAATCGTGATTCGAAAATCATGACACTAAAAAATGCATACCACTAGTCGTAAATACATCACACACGTAAAGGATATCAGTGGAAACGTTTCGTATCTTGATCAAAAAGCCTGCAGAAGACTGGCTCAGAAGTTATGATAAGGAAATACAGAGACGTTTCGCTATTAAAATTCGAAAATTAAAAGAATATCCAGAATCATTCGGAAAACCTTTGCGCGGAGTACTCCACGGTTTTTGGGAACTCTATTTTGAGAACCGGTTCAGAATTATCTACACTATCAACCATGAACAAAAAATTGTCGAAATAGTTGCGATCCGGCACAAGGATGAGTTTTAGATCCCGAGTTCATCTGCCAGAGTTTCAAAATCGCGGGACGTTGTATCCGCGTATCCCGCTTCCCGGACCTGCACCATGAGCTCTTTATCTGAAAGCACGTCAATAGTCCGCTTCATGGACTCATATTCGTCAGTGGAGATCGTGATCCATTTGGCTTCGTGCGTCCCATGCACTATAGGTTCACTCATAATTGATCAGTAGTCTATTCGGTGAATCATAAAATGTTTGTGGAACTGACTGACCCCCCGCCTTCCTTCAATCGTATTCACAGTCCAATAATAAGGTGAAATAATGCTACTCAATGCCCGATTTTCCCAAGTCTTCTCACACACATAACCGTCCATCTCATTTTAGCGGTCACAGATGCGAATTATGCACCACCACCCGACATCTGATCCATGTGCAGCTTCTTCGTGAGTCTCACGCGACTTCCTGATCTGGCAGAAGTCACAGATATGCATCAGTGAGCAAGGGACAATCCACTTCGCCTCGTGGAGGTAAACGATTGTTATGGACCTTTTCCAAATATGGTTATAGATGTTCCGCACATTAGTGGTATTCTCGTTTAACTGCTGACAAATCCATCATTCTTGGTTGTTTGTATCTCTTCTCAAACATTTTATTTGGGTTGCGATAATGGGTGAGATGCTTGTCTGTTGTCAGGAATACTTGGCACGTTATATGCCTTCGTGTAACCGAGATAGACAAGATTCGATTACTGGTTTTTCATCAGGTCGTCTTCGTTGAATTTGTATAAAAGACAACAAGCGTAACTTATCCGGCTATTCGTGACCATTACTTCAAATCAAAGGTATCAACAATATTTAAGAATCCCCGCATAAACTGTATCCGTTTCTGAAGAAAATTGATCTCACTCGTAAACTTTTCAAGGATGGATAACGTTAGAGATACCGGATAATTCAGGTTGTTGAGATGCTGGAGCACCTACTTGTCTTGTGGTCGTTCAATTGCAGAGAACAGAATGCAGGTATCCTAAAATATATGTACTGCCCATTCAAGTACCCGTTGCTCTGCTATGATCTTTTCATGTTCTTTTCGGACTGGTGGCAAACACAACCTTCCTGATTTTTAGATTGAACCCGCCACCATAGGGAAGTGTTACTGCCCGATATGGTTTGCCGATAACTTCCCCGGATTAAACTCTTCAGACATTGCCATTGGCATATATCAAGTACAATCGTTTTAAAGGTATCAAGATTTTTGTGTAGTTGCCACTGCGGGGACATGTCCATGCCCGGAATGTCGCTGGTTCCCTGCATTCCCACCTCTTGAAAACTCATCCATTTTCCGGCCTCGTTATCGTAAAAATTAGCCTGTTTTTCCTCTCACCTCACCCGTCGACAAACCCTATTTTTCAGTACCCGGATTTTTGGGCAGTATTGCCCGTATTTTATCTTGTTAATTAAAATACGCCATTATTGGTCGTATTTTACCTCAGTGCAAATATTGCCTTTCTATAGTAATGGGTTTTCCTTAAGAAGGAGGTACGGATGGTAGTTTTGATCTATGTTTTTGAATTTCTCCCTCCTGGTGCAGGGAATTCGCCAGGTAATTATCTGAAGAGAACTGGGTAACCAAATATGGAACCATTTAGAGGATCAATTTTAAATAACTGTACTCCCATCGGACCATCATCAGGTAACGATAATCTGGATAAGGTCGATATTTTACGGTGATTTCAACCCGGAACCATTTTGAAATCGACCCAATGATAAAAAACTGAAGAGTGAGCAGCTGGAGCTGATCCTGCAACTTGTTAAATTTTGATTCGGATTTTATGTGAGTATGAGGGGGTAATTCCAGCTGAACCAGAACAATTAAGCAAAAGTGGTATTCTGGAAGGGATACTAGGATTCGTGAGGAGTCCGGATCTTGAGGATAACGTCTAATGATAATGAGAGGTCATGGTGAAAAGGAAAGTGGATAATCGTTGTAGGACTCAAAACGAGGACTTCTTCGAAAATTGGTCTGGTTTACCCACCACAATATGTATGGTTCCAACGCCTGGGTTCCCGGTTGTTCAACAAGTTCAAAATTTTTAAAAAGTTTGGGGGGAGTTATGCGTTGATGATCATACGGGCCTTATCGTTTAAGGCAAATTGGATATTTCCGTTCTCACTTCCAGAGAACACATTAACGGGTTGCTTGATTCCTGATAAGATAGAGCCCTTTATCTCACCTTCAGAGACCCCGTTGACTAGTTGCTTGATTTCTGACGAGACAACACCCTTCATCACGTCTCCCTGATAAGAACGATACAATAGGGAGGCATATCTCGTATCGTAGATGATATTCCGAGCCGGATCATAGATAATCGTGAATGGGACCCCACCTGACATCAGTAATGTATATGAATTACCGGTATTTGCGGTCCACGTCCCAGAATATGCAGATAATGTCCCTCTGGTGTAGCTGTAAAAGCTCTCTGCATACGTGCCATCAGCATAGAAATGGTATCTATCATCAAAGGTTTGGGAGTCATACCTCCAAACACCAATTATAGGAGATGAGACTGATGATGATGCGGGTGCTACATCACCCGTATAAGGATATTTCACGAGGGATGGAAATCTTGGATCATAGATGCCATTTTGTGCAGGGTCATATATCATTGTCCAGGTAGTCCCGGTTGACGTCACACGCAGCGTGTAAGAATTACCGCCATTTGCAGTCCAGGTCCCGGAAAATACAGCAGTTCTCCCGGTGTCTGTGAAATAGTAGCTCTCTTTCCAGGTCCCATCAGCATTGAACCGGTATCTATCATCATAACCACCCGATGCTGTCTGCCTCCAACCACCAATTATTGGATCTACTGAGGTCGTTTCACCAACCAATTTTTTATTCACCGTAGATTCGTCAAAAAATTAAGCGAATGAAAG
>JBAXMF010000122.1:0-6861 GCA_037134435.1 Methanomicrobiales archaeon
TATTGAACGAAAAAGAGTGGGAATGACGGAAATGGAAAGGAATGGGTAAGGAATGCGTCGGCGCTAGGAGAGAAAGTGAGGCCCCCCTATTGGGATCTCCCCCACCTGGCGGAGAAATTTCCCCCTGTTCTGGCGGTGCGGGATGTTGATAAGGGTCCCGGGGTATGTGGCCACCCGGATCAAATGGTAACGGGATGCACCCGGGTGAACTACATCCAGTAAAAATGATAGTAATTCACGACGAATAGTCATATCATTGCTAATCCGGCGGTTTTAAACATCTTATTTTTTTGCAGGATGTCCCGTCAATGTCACTACAGTGTATCATTACGGCCCGGTTGATTTCACCATTTGATAATTACCGGATGTTCCCCTGCACCAATCTTTAGCATTTTTACTGGATGTTATTCCTTCCCCGATCGGTTCAGTCAATCATATCTGTTTGAAAAGTTACTATCGTAGTCGAAACCCTGGAAAATGAAGGATTGAGATCTTTCACACTCAACAGGGGTAACCATATAAGCATTCATGATGACCCCTGCGTAACAGGTAATAGAATCGTATAGTATTTTGCCCAATAGGGAATGTATATATTACATATTGTAAAATATAGTTAACAAGCAGGGCATGATCCTGCCAACTACGAACACTATGTGAGGTGAGAACAGATAATACGAAAATCCATAATCAACCTAATCTCATCCTCAGGCTGTGCCTGGTTGGGATTCACGTCGTTCCATTTGCCGCAGCGCCTGGATCTGCATACCAGTTGAACGCAGTCCTGACGGACTCAACCGTCCCCCAGGTCATGTTTGACGACCTCTGGAGCGTGTACATGAATTACCGTCTTTCGCAATTCGACCTTAATGTCCAGCAGACCACTGATGTGATCGGCGTACTTTGCAGGGATCAGCACCGAACCGTCTCCCTTAACGTGACTCCCCGGAGAACATCACAAAAAGGTCGGCGCTCGGATCTTCCATTTCAACGAAGGACAAGGATGCCGGCAAAGGGGGAAAACCTTGAACTCATCAACCTCTGGAAGGAGATTTCAAAGAACAAAAAAAACCGTACTAAAAGCCGATATTCCCCTGTAAAAAGGGTTGTGTCACCGTGGCCTGCACCGCACAGGCCATTATACCACCATTCATACTCTCCATAGTATCGATAATTACCCAATCCATGAAGCACCCGGGGATCTTTTCGGTCCCAGGAATATCTTTTTTCCCCGTCGTTAATAGGAAATCCAAACATATGAATGGTCTCCTTCTTAAGGGATATCAGGAGTATCGGCATATATCCCCCAGGGAGGTTCATTCACGGGAGCAAGTCTGGAAACATTCTAGTCCAAAAAAATCTAACCCTGTATAGTATAGTTTACATATTCCGGAAAATTTCCAGATGCTGCCGGGGGACACGGAAAAGATCTCATGAATAACAACGAACGGTCAGGAAATAGCGCAGTACACGTCAAATCCGGTATCGAGTACAAGTGGATTGTCCTTTCGATAACGACCATCGAGTTATTCATGGTATCAATAAACGGGAGTATCACCCTCATCTCGTTACCCGCGATCTTCAATGGCATCAATATCGACCCATTGACCTCCTTCCAGTACCTGATCTGGGTGCTGATGGGGTACAGCCTCGTCACCGCAACACTGCTTCTCAGTTTCGGCCGGTTGTCCGACATGTACGGGAGGGTGAAGCTCTATAATATCGGTTTTGCCATTTTCACCCTCGGCTCCATCCTTCTTTTTCTGACACCAGGGAAAGGAGACGCGGGCGCCATTGAACTGATTGTATTCCGCCTCATACAGGGCGTAGGTGCCGCATTTACCTTTTCCAACAGTGCGGCTATCCTCACTGATGCATTTCCTCCCAATGAACGGGGAAAGGCGCTCGGACTGAACATGATGGCATTCCTGTCAGGCCAGTTCATTGGCCTTATCCTCGGTGGAATCCTTGCATACTACAACTGGCGATACGTATTTCTCGTCAGCGTTCCGGTCGGCATCCTCGGTACCATATGGGCATTCATGAAACTCAAAGAGACCCCGTTGCCGAAACGGGTCCGGAAGATCGATGTGTGGGGCAACATCACATTTGTCGGTGGGCTGACCATCTTTTTGGTCGGCATCACGTATGCGCTGCTCCCGTACGGGCAGGACCCGATGGGATGGGGCAATCCATGGGTCCAGGCATCGATGCTCATCGGCATTGTCCTCCTGGCTGCATTTCCAATCATAGAAAGCCGGGTCGAGGACCCGATGTTCCGGCTGGGCCTTTTTAAGAACAGGGTATTCTCCCTTGCGAATACCGCCGGATTTTTGGGTGCACTTGCCCGGGGGGGTATGATGTTCCTGCTGATCATGCTGCTGCAGGGTATCTGGCTGCCACTCCTCGGTTACAGCTATGAATCGACGCCGTTCTGGGCGGGGGTATTCATGCTGCCGCTCACCGCCGGGTTCATCATCATGGGCCCCCTCTCGGGCTGGCTTTCTGATAAATACGGTTCCCGGTGGTTCGCCACATCCGGGATGCTCCTTATCGCCCTCTCGTTCCTGATACTGGCGATGCTGCCCTATAACTTCGAATACCCGGTATTCGCCATCGCACTCCTGGTCATGGGCCTCGGTAACGGTATGTTCGGTGCACCAAACATCGCGGCCATTATGAATTCCGTCCCCCCTGAAGACCGGGGCGTCGCATCAGGTATGAGGTCAATGCTACAAAACAGCGGGATGGTCGTCTCAATGGCCCTGTTTTTTACCATCGTGATCGTCAGCCTGACGCACCTTTTTCCTCCGGTACTTGCGATATCGCTTGCAGATGCCGGGGCCCCGGAACTGATCATTCCCATGAGTACAATTCCACCAACAGGGGCATTATTTGCCGCGTTCCTGGGATACAACCCTGTCCAGGCGATCCTTGTTGCGGTACCCGCGACGGTTGTCGCCGGGATCAGCCCCGAAACGATAACAACCTTGACCGGCACGACCTGGTTCCCGACAACGCTTGCGCAGGCATTTATGCCGTCGCTCCGGATCTCCTTCTATATCGGTGCCCTGCTCTCCATCATCGCGGCGATATTATCCGCGATAGGCGGGACACGGTCCTTCCCTGCAATCCACGGAAAGCCGGGTAAGAAAACTGGGGTATTACCTGAACTCCAGGTCGATTCTGGCAGGGATATTGTCGAATGAAATTCATGCCCCTTTCAAATATCATGGTCTATTGAGGCTCCATGGGTGCACTCGGAAATAGAAAGACTATTCCATACACATTTCCTGTTCTACAGGCCAAGTTTATCCAAAAGAGAACGCAGATCAAGCAGATACGGAAAAACCAGTACGGTTCATGACCAGGTACCTGCCATCCCCTACCCTTTGGGACCCAGGGGCGGTTGTTACGCAGTCGGTTGGGAAAGGGACCACAATAACTGACTGATTGAACCGATAATCCCACAACCTTTTTTTGGGGCTTTGCGTGACATTCCTGCACCGTCGTCCATTTTTTTAAAGAGATTTTGCATTTCTTTGGGAAAGTGATTTCGGGTGAGGAGGAAATCAGAAAATCTTTATGCACCGATTAGAAATAACGAATTATGCTGACCACACAATACCTCCTGGAAGCCTTCCGGGGCGAAGGGATCACTCACATGTTCCTGGTCCCCGGGGGCCTGATCGATCCTTTTTTGCCGGTCCTGGCCGCCACCGATGGCATCACCCCCATCGTAACTGCACACGAGGCAGGGGCCGCCTGCATGGCCGACGGCTATGCCCGGGCCAGCGGGCGCTTCGGGGTCTGTTTCGCCATTGGAGGCCCTGGTGTCACCAATATGGTCACCGCGGTAGCTGCGGCCCGCACCGACTCCTCACCGGTGATGGTCATTTCGGGCCAGGTACCCACCGATTGGGAAGGCCGGGGCGGTTTTCAGGATTCCAGCCCCGCGGCCCTCAATGACGTGGCGATCTTTCAACCGATTACCATCTCCTCGCTCATGGTGGAGAGCCCCCACCTGGTACACCATCACCTGCGGGCTTCTTTAACCAAAATGCTGGCCGGGACCAAGGGGCCGGTGCATATCAGCCTGCCCACCAATATCCAGAGCAGCGAGGTCCTGGCGCCCTGGGCGAAACTGAACGAAAGCCTTTACTCCCCCCGGTTTGTGGACCAGCATGGGATCGAGCAACTCTGGCGTGTCTTGTCGCCTCCCGACAATTCCCCGGCGCCAGTGCGGATCGTAGCCCTGGCAGGAGCCGGGGTAGAAAAATCCGGCGCCACTGCCGACCTGGTGACCTTTGCCGAACGCTTTGAAATCCCCGTTGCCACCACCCTCCGGGCCAAGGGAGTCTTCCCGGAGGACCACCGTCTCTCCCTGGGCATTTTTGGCTATGCCGGTCACCGACCTGCCATCGATGCTATTTTGTCCGATGAGGTGGAGGTGCTGCTGGTGCTGGGTTCGGGCCTCAGCCAGCGGGATACCCTGTTTTGGGACCGGAAGATGCTCCCCAGCCGGGCCCTGGTACAGGTGGATATCGATCCCCAGGTGATCGGCCGCACCTTTCCTGCCGATGTGGGCATCGTGGGGGACTGCGGCCGGGTGCTGCAAATCATGATGACTTATGACTACGAGCTGTCATTGGGCCTGGCTGCCGGGAACTGTAAACGCCAAGCCTGGCTTGAGAATATCAGGGACGCAGGACCGCGTTGTTACGAGGTCGGGAATACGGCCAGTGACGCGGCCCCCCTCCATCCGGCCCGGGTGATCAAGGCGTTGCGGCAGGCGATGCCACGGGACACGGTCCTGGTAGTGGACTCGGGCGCCCACCGGGCCTTTTGCGGCCATTACTGGGAGTCATACGGGCCCCGGAGTTACATCTCCGCCACTAACCTGGGTCCCATGGGCTGGGCTATCCCCGCGGGCATTGGCGCGAAGCTGGCTCACCCGGAGCGGCCCCTGGTGGTAGTGACCGGAGACGGCTGCATGTTGATGCACGGCATGGAGATCCAGACCGCAGCCCGTTACGGCATCGCCGTGATTTTCCTGGTGATCAACAACGGTGCCCTGGGGAACGTCTGGTTGCGGGCGATTAAAGAAAGTCCCGGTGCAGCCAGCCTCACCGAGATACCGGTGCACGACTGGGCCGGGTTTGCCCGGTCTTTGGGCCTGGCCGCCTCCACGGTCAACAAACCCGGGGAACTGGCCCCGGCTTTTCAGGAGGCCATGGCTGCCGGCGCCCCGTACCTGGTTGACGTCCGCTGCGACCGTAGGTTCACAACGCCAGTGACCCCGTTCAACCAGGCCAAACAGGCCTGGGTGGATGATGATTGAGTTGTCGTAGAGGGTTCTGACATGCCCCTACAGGATACATTAATTTTTCCAACGACCGTATCTTTGATGAACAACCCATGTCACGCCTGCCTGATCCCACGGGATCGCTCACGTCTGATAGCCGGCATCTCTATGAGCAACTGGTAGCCAGGCGGGGCCATATTGACGGCATGTATCGCAGCCTGCTCAATCACCCCGAACTGGCCCGTACCGTCAGCGACCTGGGGACGTTCCTCCGGTTCGGCGATGGAAACCTGCCCCCGGCAGTCCGGGAGCTCGTCATCCTCTGGGTAGCCCGCCGGACAGGGGCGGCCTATGAGTGGGTCAAGCATGAGCCACTGGCCAGGGCAGCGGGCCTGCCGGATTCAGTCATTACTACGCTGCGGGCCGGGCAGGAACCTGCCGGCCTGGACGAAAACCAGGAAGCTGCTCTCCTGGTGGCCTCGTGTGCCCTGGAACTGCGCTCCATTCCAACAGATCTCCAGGAGACACTGGCAGGCCAGGTGGGGATCAAGGGCGTCATCGAGCTGGTAGTGTTGGTAGGCTTTTACCGCATGATCGCCGGGGTAATTTTCGCCTTCGACGTACCCCTGCCCGATGATAACGCCGATCCGTTTTCATGAGAAGCCGAACAGCTGCCAAGCCTGTTATAGCGGGTAACTGACTGCCAAAAGAGTGGATTCCATCCTTTCAAATTCTAATTCACCCGCTTGGTTACCTTTTAGGGTCAAAGGACCCGGTCACAGGAAGAATACGGGTCAGAGAATCCCCACCTTACTTTATGTACTCCTCTTTCTTCTGTGAATATTTTCGGGTACCGCTGACCCCTTTTTCCTACCGCCGTAACTTCCAGGGACATTCCCAACCTGGCAACGGAGGATACGGTTATTCATAAAAGGTCCTGGCATCCTTTCAGGAATAACACCCGCCTGGACGGCATCCGTCCAGTCGTGCACCTCATTCCGGATAAAAACAGCGGGAGAAGACCAATCTTCAATTTGTTCATACTGTTAACGAACACATGGCACTTTTTCGCACACGCCCAGGCGACCGTACCTCGGTATAGTTGTACCATGATGTCCTTACCGACCAGGTTCACATAACCAAATCTCAACCAGGCTGGAAGAACCGAAACCTATTGGTCCAAGACAAGGACAGAAGAACCCCTAATCACAATTTAATTCGTTTAAAGCCCCCAGATTTAACGAAACAATACCATCACGGGGATATCGACACCCCACCCCAGTCCTTAAAATCCATTCTCGTTCGTTTACATCGCCCGCATTTGCCCCCGTTTGATTTTGGCAGAGAATAAGGTTATGAAGAGGATTTCTGCCACATCAGGACGATAATTGGGGTTTATTTGAAAGTTATTCTTTTACCAAGTTTCGTAAAAACCACCATATTCGATAATGAACATCACCACCTATTGTCAGAAGCAAACCAGGCGTCCTCCAATAGGATGAAATTTTGTAACTGTTCAGGGTGAACCGTGAGCGGCTGATGGCATGAACGGCGCTCTC
>JBAXMF010000123.1:0-6850 GCA_037134435.1 Methanomicrobiales archaeon
TGACCTTGGAAATGCGAATCCCCCGGGAGCATCAAATATCCCCTTAGCCACGATAACTGTTAAGGGTCTCAAGGCAGGATCGACCCAGTTGACGGTGACCAGTAACAAGCTGAGTGATTCAGTCTTCTATGAGTCCCCCGCAGGCGCTGTGGTACCCGGTTCAATTCTGGTACAAGGTACAATTCCAACAACAACCACAACGACAACAACTACAACGACCATAGTACCGACAGTTACAACCACCACGGTAGTGCCGACAACAACAACGACGACGGTGGTACCAACTACCCCAACCCCGGTCCCAACAATGCCCGTGCCGATAGGGCCAACAGGGCAGGTATATTTCTCCACCACACCACAGGGGGCGGCAATCTTTATCGATGGTGCCCGTACAAATGCGGTTACCCCGTTTATCATCGCAGTACCGGTGGGCACGCACCAGGTTGTCTTCAAACTTGCCGGATATAATGATTTAGAGGCGGGCTTTACCGCTCAACAGAGTTCTATGGCCACGGTTTCAAGGCGGCTATCACCTGGGGCAAGTGTTATCCCAACAACACGCGTGACCACGGCTGTCACAACAGTTCCCAGGACAACAATCACGCAAATCATTACGACGGTACCCACAACAGTACCCACAGTAGTACCCACAGTAGTACCCACAGTAGTACCCACAGTAGTACCAACAAATGGTCCTTATGATTGGCTTTACAAGCTGACGGTGCCATCATGGTTTAAACCCTATTATCCGTTCTAATGATCATTATCCTCATTTTTTAAAAAAACATAATTTTAGTTTCATATCATTGAGTTATCACTCTTTTTTCAATTGGTTCTTCATTTCGGGTCCGTCATTGGGACTTTTTATTGGTGTCTACCCTTGGGGTCTCCGGGTAACACAACGAACAATGGACCAGAATTATCCCCTCAAGGTAATTCTTTCTGAAACCTTTAATTTACGATTTTTTACCCGGCACAGCACAGATGCACTGGCCGAACGAGATGCACCCGTCACCGAGGGGGTACTCCCGGTTTACGACATAATTAAAACCAGACTTTACTATCTCTTCCCTTATGGTATTCCTGATTGCGCTGTTGATGGCCACCCCGCCCGAGACGGCAATATCCTCCAGTCCCCGTTCACCTGCTGCATTGATGGCAATGGTCGCAATCCCTCTTGCCATGTTGTACTGGAACGAAGCGGCGATGTTGTGCAACCCTCGCCTGTCATCCCGGGACAACCTGCTCAACCGGCTGAACGCTTCACGACAGAGTGCACGGGTTGAGAGGACTTCGGCCCCGCCGGTCGTGATAAATTCGAGGTCCCAGGACGTTGTAGTGCCAAGACATGCGGCCGATTCGAGTTTCATCGCGGGTTCCCCGTCATAGGTGCGTTCTCGGCATAACCCAAGAAGTGCCGAGGCGGCGTCAAGCACCCTGCCGGTGCTGCTCGTGTACGGGATATTTACCTTCCGGCCCAGCTGTTTTGTCAGTACCCCAAGTTCAATGTCCGTCCAGCCACGGGTGGCGAGGAGGTCAAGGACCCCGTTCCCGGGGAGGATACCGTAGAGCATCCGCTCCGGGAACCGTGTCGCCAGGTCTCCCCCGGGCATCGGGACAACTTCAAGATGGCCCACCCTTTGGTAATCCGGGGCCTGGCCTGCAAAAACCTCCCCGCCCCAGACCGTCCCGTCATCACCATAGCCAACACCGTCAATCGCAATCCCTATACATGGCCTGGTCGTTGCCGCAGCGATATGTGCACGGTGGTGCTGGACGGCGACCAGCTCTGCGCCAGACTCTTTCGCGAGGTGCTGTGCATAGCGTGTCGACAGGAACTGCGGGTGGGCATCATGGGCAATCAGATCATACTCCGTACCCAGCAGCCGTCCCAGGTTTTCAATCGTCTCCTGCAGGTACGAAAATGTCTGTGGGTTCCTCACATTCCCTACATGGGGGGATGTGACGGTAAATCCATCCTTGTAGATCGTGGCGTTGGAGTTTAACTCGGGCCCGACCCCGAGGATGGTCCGGTCACCGAGATCGATCTTCGTCCTCTTCGGGGCGATGCCCCTGGAAAGCCTGATGATATGGCCGTCCCTGACTACCGAATCATCGCACCGGTTGACAATTACCCGGTCATGGGTGAGGAAATAGTCCACCTCCCGGTTCATCTTCGCCATCGCCTGGTCGAGGTCCGTCACCATCGGGTACCCGGGCATGTTCGCGCTGGTCATGATCAGGATCGGGTTCTCCAGGTAATGGAAGAGAAGGTGGTGGAGCCCGGTGTAAGGGAGCATGCACCCGAGGGTGTGGAGGTTGCTGATCTCACGGTGTGATGTGGGGTCCCGTTTAGCCATCACCGCGATTGGCCGCTCAGGCCCGTTGAGCATCACGCGGTCTTCGGGGGTTACTTGGACGATCTGGTCCAGCATATCAGGCCTTACCATGATGGCAAACGGCTGTTCAGTCCGTCCCAGCCGTCGTTTGAGTTCGCCTGATGAGCGTTCGATGCAGACGAGGTGGAACCCCCCGATCCCCCGTATAGCGAGGATGTGACCCTGGTCAAGGAGCGAGGCCGATTCCCTCACCGGGTCTGATGACGCAACCTCGTTGCCGGATGGATCAAGCAGTCTGATCCCGGGGCCGCACTCTTTACTGGCGATCGTCTGGGCGTGGTGCCGCCGGGACCCGGGGTTGCCATACTCCTTTTCACACGCCGGGCACATCGGGAATGCCGCCATTGAAGTCCGTTCCCGGTCGTAGGGGAGTGAACGGATGATGCTGTACCGGGGGCCACAGTTCACACAGGAGGTTGCCCAGTATCCCTCATACCGGCCGCCCTTATGGTCAATATCGTGGATACACTCCTCGCAGGTCGCAATATCAGGGGGGATCATTCCTGAAAGTGACCCTTGCCGGCTGGGTTCAATAAAAAAACCCATGGGGGGGATCTGGGTAAGCGGGCGGACTTCCACCGTGTCGATCCGTGACATTTGCGGACCCCGTGAGACCTCCCGTAAAAATTCAGAAAACCGTGCCCCGGAAGCGATTATCAGAACTTCACTACCTAAATTTGTAACCGTCCCGCTGATGCCGAATTCTATCGCCTTCCCAAAGACAAAAGGTCGAAATCCGACCCCCTGTACAATTCCCCTGACAATGATTATTCCGGCAGCCTGCATTATTTTTCCAATAATTTTATTGATTTATACCACAATATAATAATCGGGTGTTACATTGTCGGGCCACATCAGGATTGTAAACGATCCAGTCGAACTGGTTCCCCTTCTCATCACGTTTCATAATGTTTCATACAAGAAGGTGTACGACCTTCTGAATAAAGCGTGGATGACCGAAGAGGAACTGCAATCGCAGGTTAAAGAGGATGGACTGGAGCAGTGTCTTACACTGCTGAAAAAGGGGAACCTCATCGAGGAGCAGTGGCGGATGCCTGCATCGGGCCAGAAACCTCTCCAGGAGTATAGGGCTACCTATAGCAAGTTCCGGGCGAATTTCCAGTGCAATTTTTCAGACCTGTCGGACCTCATCTATATTTCCATATCCAACGATGAGTCCCTTCGTGAGATGGTCGAGCATCTCGAGAACGAGTTGAAAACCGGTAACACATCGATTGCTGATATTGCAAGAAAATTCAACGTCAGCCCGGTGTTTATCAAGGGCCTTGCAAAGCGGATGCCCGGTCTCGATGTGAAGGGGCAGGGACTGGTGTTGCTTGAAAGGACATGAGGAAGACCCTCTTTATATTATTCTCAGAAGCAAGCGCGAAGTCACCCGTCTCCAGATACTGGTCGGTATCGCGGAGCACCAGCCGGCGGTCCGGCAGCAGGAGATTGCGACCGAACTCGGGGTGACTCCCCAGGCCGTATCCGAATACATCAGGGAGCTCATCGATGACGGGATGGTGAGTGCAAAAGGACGGGGCCGTTACGAGGTCACCCGGAACGGGATCGAATGGGTGCTCAACAATGCGGAGGCACTCGAGTCCTATGCACGCCATATTCGCCGTGATATTATCCAGCAGGTCTCGGTCTGGACTGCAATTGCTGCAGAAGACTTAAAGACCGGCGATCCTGTCGGTGTGTACATGGAGGGCGGCTGGCTCTATGCGGGGAAGGTCCCCCGGAACGCGATGGGGAACGCGGTAATGGATGCCAGCAAGGGAGAGGATGTGGGGATCTCACGGCTGAATGGTCTTATCTCCCATAGCGAAGGGCTGATCCATGTCTGCAAAGTACCGCGGGTCCAGCGGGGCGGTTCACGGAACGTGAAACGTGACCTCCTGCGTGAGATAACAGGCAGCGTCGGCATGGTTGCTGCCGTTGGTCTTGAGGCCTATATTTCGCTCCAGCAGATTGGGCGTATGCCTGACATGTTCTTTGGTGCTCGTGAGGGCGTGATCGAGGCCGCCTTTCATGGGATTGAATCCGTGATTGTCATCGTCGACGAGGAATTTACTGACTTTTTAAAGAGGCTTGAGAGCGTGGAGCTCACCTATGTGGTCCACGACCTGATTGTGCCATGAACGTTCTCGTCCAGCCCGTAAAAGGGAGTTACCGTATCCTGTTTTATGATGAGTCTCATATACGGGGCGTTGGGATCGTCGATATCAGCGATTCCCCAAAAGGTGTCCGCCCTAACCATTACCGCCTGCGATGGGGTGGGAAGAAGATATACCGGAACATCCCGACAAAAGAACTGCTCCTCTCGTTCCGCCAGGCCCGCGTGATGCTGACCAGGCCTGACCCGCTGTTCGAATCGTTCCTCCACGATTTCCAGGTCGTCTTTTCTTACACCGATGTCTGTAGGATGTGCCTCCTTGAAGACCGGATTACGAAGCTTGACCCCGGCACGTCAGTCCGGTACGGTCCTTCGAGTGAGCAGATCTGCTATGACTGTGCGCGGCGTGAACTGCGCCGGGAAGTTGCCCACATGGGCCATGTCGGCCGGGGTGCACTCGGGCACATGGAGGAACTCTTAAAAAAATACCGCGATATCGACCGGGTACTTTCCAGTATCCAGCCTGAGAACGTCAAGATCGGGCAGACCCTGTTTGACCGGCTCGAGGCCCACCCGGTCACCAGTACCCAGTCCCTCGAAGAACTGGCACTGCCACGGAAATTCGTGGATCTCGCGATGGTTGACAAACTGATGCCCGCCCAGCAGCTGGCGGTAGACGCCGGGCTCCTGTTTGGAAAAGACCTCCTCGTCGTTGCGGCCACGGCTAGCGGGAAGACGTTTATCGGTGAGATGGCAGGCGTGAAGAATTACCTCGAAGGGAGGGGCCAGTGCCTGTTTCTCGTCCCGCTTGTTGCCCTCGCTGTCCAGAAATACCAGCGGTTTGATGAGCGGTACGGAACAATTCTCGGCTCCGGTATCCTGATCGGTAAGAGCCGGTTAAACCTGCCCGACAACCGGCCGATCGGGGACCGGAACACCAACTCCCCGCTTCTTGTCGCCACCTACGAGGGCCTCGATCACATGGTCCGCTGCGGCGGAAGCCCCGGAAAGATTGGCACCGTGGTGATCGACGAAGTCCAGATGCTCGAAGACCCCGAACGGGGACACCGGCTCGACGGGATGATCGCCCGCCTGAAATACCTCGCACCAAAGGCCCAGTTCCTGTACCTGAGTGCGACAATCGGTACCCCGAAGTTGCTGGCCAAAAAACTCGGGGCAACGCTGGTCAGGTACGACGAACGGCCGGTAGCACTTGAACGGTACCTGATGTTCACGGCAAAAAAGGAGAAGATCCCGGTGATCAAGCAGCTGGCCGAGGAGGAATATACCCACATCTCCTCCAAGGGGTACAAGGGCCAGACGATCATCTTCTCAAATTCCCGTGCCCGCTGTCACATGATTGCGGACTCGCTCGGTCCCCGGTATGCCCCGTACCATGCCGGGCTTACCTCGCAGGAACGGCGTGACGTCGAGAAAAAATTTACCGGTGGGAAACTGGTCGGGGTGGTCACGACGGCGGCACTTGGTGCAGGGGTAGATTTCCCTGCATCCCAGGTGATATTCGACGCCCTTGCCATGGGTATCAGCTGGCTGTCGGTAGGGGAGTTCAACCAGATGGCGGGCCGTGCCGGCCGGCCGGATTTCCATGACCTCGGAAAGGTCGTGGTACTGGCAGAACCGGGCGCGACCTACTCGAGGGAGAGCAGGATCCCCGAGGAAGAGATGGCGCTTATGCTCCTCAAGGGGGAGATGGAAGAGGTCGCACCGGTCCATGATCTCGAACAGAGCTCAGAAGAGCTGGTGGCGAATGCGGTGGTATGCAAGGGAGACCTCCAGGCACTCCACCAGATTACCGAGTCCATGGTCGGGACGGTTGAACCCGTCCTGGACGAGATGATCGGCCACAAACTCGTCACCCAGGAAGGCGGGAAAATTATCCTATCAGACCTCGCGAGGGTGATGGCAGAGCATTTTATTGGTATGGAACGGCTCCTCGAGGTCCGCTACCTTGTGACCCGGGTCAACGACCCGATCGAGATCGTTGCCGAGCTGGAATGCCGTGATGCCCGTGATGAACGGTTCAAGGAAACGAAAGGCGGAGGCAAGGGGGAAAAGGAGCACGGCCAGAAAGGACCCCCGGGAAAAGAGAAAAAAAGCAAACCTGGGAGTCCCGGGTCACCTGGTACTGGGAGCCCGAAAACCGGTGGCCGGAAGGGCGGACGCCGGAGAAAATGATTCCCTATGCCCTGTCATTGTGCCATATAACCCTGAAAAAAGAATAAATCGGTGCCTGAATACATTTCAGGCACCCCTGGTCTTGGAAAAACCACCTTAATCTTTTATGAGCAAAACGCCAAATATTGCGAGG
>JBAXMF010000124.1:0-6725 GCA_037134435.1 Methanomicrobiales archaeon
AAAAATATGTGCTTGGGTTTAAAGCTGTTCTCTGCAGATTTTCTCCTGGCCAGTTACAGCCATTTTCGACATTGTGAAGGCCTGTATTTCACGTTTAAGGTTATCTTACAAATTTAGGTCAGAAAATTCCACTACCGGGGTGAATTTCGGTCATAACTGGCAGATCATTTGCTATTAACTCATAATGATGAGGAATTGTTAAGCGGGATAAAAAAACTCCTGATAACAAACTTGGACACGCAAAGTCACGAGTGAATTGCTTGAAATACCTTCAAATATTTGCCAATGTCACAAAATACCTTACAAAGGACCTTCAGATCTTATTTTGAGGCCCCCATCATGAAGACGCATTTTCCTGCATTGTCCTATAACCTTTCACTTTTAAAATGCGAGTATATGAACCATCAAATACTCCCACTTCAATGATTAATTATGGCAAATAGTATCACCATCGAGGTGATTGGACTCCGTGAATCATACTGTTCACCGTTTGCATGTGATAATGAGAGGAGTTGTGGTCTTTTCGACTGTTATCCAATGGGTAGCCTGGTCAGGGCATTTGAGGAACTCGAAAAAACACTTCGAAAAGAATACGGGGACACCGTATCATCGAAACTGATCCTTATCGACGATGAAGTGCCCCCTCATGTCGAAAAAATTATTTCGGAACACTTTCCACCAATCCCCATTATCCTCGTGAATGGAAAAATTACACCGATCGGACGGGTCTCATTACCCCTGATACAAAAAGAGATTGAGAAATGCCTTCCCTGATTACACGATTTTTGTGAGCATCCCCGTTTCCAGGTCATAATAAAGACCATGGACCTGGATACCCTTCTTATCGATAGCATCCCGGACAAGAGGATATGATTTCAAATGTTCGATCTGCAGCCGGACATTCTCCTGCTCGATCATCCTTGACCGTTCTTTAAATTCCTCCGGCGTTCCTGGCTTTGGGATCTTCGCATCAACACGCGATTTCGCATCCATTGCATTGTTAAGCCAATGAGGTATATATGCATCATCGAGGTCCTTGTCAAGGGCTTTTATTGCTCCGCAATCAGAATGCCCACAAATTACGATATGCTTGACTTTAAGGTGTTTGATCCCGTATTCAAGCACGGTTGAAAGATTCCAGTCATTGAGAGCCGCCACATTCCCGATATTCCGGTGAATAAACAGGGTCCCTGGCATTGAATCCGTGATATGCCCGGTCTGGAGGCGGGAATCCGAACACCCAATCCAGAGTACCTCTGGTTTCTGTCCTTTGGCTAGCTCGTTGTAGACACTGACATTTTTCTTGAACTGTATACTCCGAAACTGCTCATTCCCTGATAGAAGTTCTTCAATCGTCATTCAAAACCCCAATTTTAGTAATTATTCTCTTTATTAAAAACAAATATTTATATTATTTGATTTGTGCCGCAAATGAACTGGCGAGAGAATTTTGACTGAAGGCAAATCAGGTAAGGAATAGAAACTAGCAGGAACATAAAAAAGCGGGTTATCTCTATAAATAACAAAAAATCCATCTAAATTAATATCATTTACCAGGTTATTATGCCAGAAAAAAATCAAACAGGGCGATTTGTAGAAATAGACCTGATGCGAGGCCTTGCAGTTATCATGATGGTCCTCTATCATGCCCTCTTCGATATTTATTTTTTTAATATCTACCCGGTTGATGTTACAACAGGATTCTGGAAAATATTTGCCCTGATAACAGCCTCACTGTTCCTGCTGTTAGTGGGGATTTCATTCACGATCAGTGCTGCAAAAGCCGAAGTGACAATGAACAGGCGAAATTTTTTCAAAAAATACCTGAAACGAGGCATATCAATCCTGCTTGTTGCGGCCCTGATTACCATCGTAACCTGGTGGTATCTTGGGGAAGGTTACATTATTTTTGGAATTCTGCATCTGATCGGGGTTTCCATTATTATTGCCCCCTTATTTTTCCACCGGAAAATGATAGCGTTGTATGGCGGGATCGTGTTCATCGTTGTGGGAATCCTGCTCCAGGCAGTCAGGGGGCCATTCCTCCTACTCCCGCTGGGGGTACATCCGGTCTCATTTTACAGCGTGGATTATACTCCCATCTTCCCCTGGTTTGGGCTCGTACTCATTGGAATGTACCTGGGGGAACTGCTCTACCCGGGAGGTAAACGGGGTTACTCGCTCCCGGAATTCTCACAGTATGGAAAGTTGCAAGAATTTCCAGGAACCGCATTTGCATTCCTCGGGAGACACTCACTCGCCATCTATATCCTGCACCAACCCGTACTTATTCTCCTGTTACACCCGCCATGGGGATAAACAAAAAATCCAGGTTATCCAAATTTTATATTATATTAAAAACAATATATTTTAAAAACATACAGATTTTCTGGGATAACCGTGCATGTTGATATAATAAAAATTATAACGAAAGGTCCGTCCCAACAGCAGTGTGAAAACATACCCGGCAGTTGTACAGAAAAAAAAAGTTGAGTTGATTACCGGTTCCCAGAGAGAAATAGAAATTCCAGGTTCTTTCGATTATACCAAAAATCTTACTCCTAAAAAAAGTACTACCGCCTGCTGGATTTATTCTGGCCCTGGCGGATCAGGAGTTGTGCGTGGTCAAAACAGCGCTTGGCCGCTTCATACTTCCCCAGTTCCTTGAGACAGACCCCACGGTAATTCCATGCATATACATGGTAGGGGTTCAGTTTCAGCACCGAATCGAAACTTTTTATTGCCTCTTCAAATAATTTTAGGTCACCGTTGTTCTTGCCAAGTTTTTCGAGTGACTCCCCCCTGTTATAATAGACTTCCTCATCACCAGGGTTTATTGCAATAACTTTGTTAAAGCACTGTATTGCCTCTTCGTACCTACCTAGTTCTTTTAAGCATATACCTCGTCCATTCCACGCACCGGAATGGCCAGGCTCAATCTCAAGTACCCGATCAAAAGCCTGGAGAGCTTCCTGGAATTTTCCCTGCTTGTAGTAGAGGTCAACACCCTTATGGTACCAGGAATTCGCAGTTTTTCCAAACATACGGTCAAATAACCCAGGTGTGGCAGCATCCGCAATATTTACCGCCTTTTCGGGTGTAACCTCCACCGGGACCATGTCAGGGGCGGGCTTCTCAGGCTTCCGATATTCGGTAATGTCCCTGATCGATTCTATCGCTCCGATGATCTCTCCCTTAGGATTGTAGAGTGGTGTTGCCTTGGCCCAGAGAACCGAAGACTTTCCCTTCGGCGTTGCTTTTTCAGTCTCGGCTATCAGCATGTCCCCTTCATGTTTAATGATTGAATAGTATTTCCGCTGGACTTCACTATCAGGTTTTGTAATCAGGTCAATAAGGATCGGACGCCGTGCACCGTAAAAGGGAAGCGAATACTCATAATTCCCTTTACCCATGATCGCTTCTGCCTGTACACCGGTCATCTCCTCCATAGCCTTGTTCCATGAGATTACCATTCCACTAATATCAATTGCAAATGTTGCGTCCGGCAGGAAATTTATTATCTCGACGAGTAACTTCTCGGATGCCTGCAGGTTCTGTTCCATATGACGCCGCTGGAATGCCTGTTCTATCATATGGGAAAGTTCGGTGAACTGCGCTTTCGGGTCTCCCCCTTTCTGCAGGTAATAATCAGCCCCATTATTGAGCGCATCGATGACAACATGTTCCCGTCCTTTCCCGGTAAATATCAGGAATGGGGTGTTATTTCCTTCAGTCCGGAGGATCTTGAGAAACATGATCCCATCCACCAGAGGCATCTCGTAATCTGACACAATGACATCGAACTGCCGATTTTTTAATATCCCGAGCGCTTCGAGCGCAGACCTGCTGGTTTCCACGGTGATTGATCCTGATTTCTCAAGATACGTCCGTGTGATCTCCAGCAGGGCTGGTTCATCGTCAACAAATAGGACTGAGATCATATCTCTCCATCCCGCAGCGTCTTCGTCCCTAATCGTCCCATGGGATTATCCCCCTCCTGAGGTAAATTGTTCCGAGCCTATATATTAATTCATATTCATTAGCCCTAGCCGAATGGCGCGATTACAGATTTTAGCAGGTCAATTCAACAGTTGTACAGCTGGAAAAGTCCGAAAACCACCTTTTTGTGAGAACATGAACCTGGTACCGGATGAATCTGCAATGAAGCAAGCGAAAGCGTTATATTATCTGAAGGAGACAAAGAATGTACTGAAACTGATATGGTCCGGTTGACTGGTATCATCATATCGTAATGCTGATACTCTTAAGATATGAAAACCGGCTGATACTCCCGGCATCGACCAACCAGCGGGCCATATCGTTCAGCGTATTCTCTGATTCCCAAGATTCAGGTTGGCTTTTTTAGGATTTTGCCTTTCTTTACTACTTCGCAACGAACGGCACCCCGGAAGTCCCCGTTCCAGATGTTTTATAGAAACAGGATTTTTTTGCCTAATTAACAAACAACGGGACATGTTCAAATTTCTCAACAGAAAATAGTCCCCGTGCTGTCAGGCGGAGTTGTGGAATAACAGGCAGACACAGAAATGAGAGGTACATAAACGGGTCATTTATCCCACCCATCTTCCGGGTCACTGAATGGAGCTGGTGAAGCTGTTCAACCACCGCTTCATATGGTCGGACTGACATAAGCCCGGCATTTTCTAGTGGTAACACTATTACATCATTACCCGTCACCGCTGCCAGTCCACCGTTATGCCTGAGTACGGCCGCTATCGCTTTTTGTATTTCTCCATCGCTTGTTCCCGCTGCAATAATATTATGGGCATCATGCGATACACTGCTGGCGATGGCGCCATGATCAAACGAAAAACCATGTACCAGGCCTGTCGCATGCAAGCCGGGACAATAACGACTACAAACAGAGATTTTCATTATATCCTGCTCGAGATCTGGTAATTCTGAACTTTGTATCTCAAAATACAGTTCCTGGGTTATAATCTGACCGGGGACTATACCGATTACTCGTGCAAGCCCGTTACCAGTAAGGACGAAGTCAGCAAGCCCGGGTACGGTTGCATGCATATTCGGAGATGCGGGAGGAGTCATTGCAACGGACACGCCCCTGATCTCTTTTCCACGCTGGAATGTCTTTTTCACAGAAAATTCTCCCTTCGTGTCTACGATGGAAAAATCGGCGATCCTACCAGGAGATATAGCTCCACGGTCATGTAGCCCGAACCTCTCGGCAGCTGATAAGGTAGCCATCCTGAGTGCAAGTTCAAGTTCCAGTCCTTCCGACACGGCAGTGCGGATTACCCCATCGATATGTCCCTGCTCCATCAGTGTATCCGCATGACGGTCATCAGTGGAGAAAGAGCACCGTGAAACAGTACAAGGGGTGACAACAGGCAGCAGCGCCTTGATATTTTTCTCGGTCGAGCCTTCGCGAAGGTAAATGTACATCCCCTTTGATAGCTTTTCACGGGCCTCAGCTGTCGCTGAACATTCATGATCACTTACGGGTCCTGCGAGGATGTAGGCATTTAAATCATTGCCGGCAAGCATTGGGGCATGCCCGTCAACCATCTGAAATATCCCTAGTTTATCAATTATTCCGGCATCAC
The DNA here is from genome assembly GCA_037134435.1 of Methanomicrobiales archaeon. Classification (GTDB taxonomy): domain Archaea; phylum Halobacteriota; class Methanomicrobia; order Methanomicrobiales; family Methanospirillaceae; genus CAIKOD01. Next base: position 5,589 of record JBAXMF010000124.1, read on the forward strand.
CCGACAGGACACCCGGTACGTTCATCATTTCACCCAATCCTAATACATTGTCTTTGCCGGAGAACGAGGCAATGTCCGATGCCTCAAGTGTAGCACCCCCAAGATCAACAGGAGTCGATGGAACACAGGATGGCAGCATATAAAAAAAATCAATCCCGGTGTTTAGTGACACCCGGAGCATATATTCGATCCCTTCTTTACCTAGCACGTTTGCGATCTCGTGGGGGTCCGCGATTACCGTTGAAGTTCCATGACAGGCAACGAGACGGGCATATTCTGCAGGGCAAAGCAGGGAACTCTCAATATGGACATGGGAATCGATTAATCCCGGAACGACCCGTGCCCCTTTGCAATCGATCTCACAAAGACCGGAATAATTACCTGTTCCAAGCACGATTCCATCTTTTATTGCGAAATCCACAAGGTCCCAATTGCAGGTAAATGGGTCATAGAGTTCCGCGTTCCTGATGACCGTATCCGCAGGGCTAAGACCTCTTGCGGCTTTAATTAGAGATTGCAGGTCAGATTTCAAAATTTCGGATCACCACCGGGTAGCGGGTTGTCCCTGATCTGATATAGATGAAACACCGGTAATTTCCTTTTTGGAGAACGATTGGTAGGGTAAATACGTTATCTCCGGCCTTAAGCGGGAAATTATCGGCATTCCTGTATATTTCGACCTGGTTGAAGTCTTTCAACCGAAAGACCGCGACTTCAAGCACGCCGTCTGGGATAGTCTCTTCGCTCGTAATCGTGAAGGTTAAGGAGCCTGATTGATACGTTACATCCCCGGGTACCTGGTTAAGGCAGCCAGCTGCCAGTACTGAAACGGACAGGAGAGCAAAAATCAGGAAAAATACCTGGGAGCGCATAGTATCCATAACGATTCCCGGGATAAAAATAATGGTGATCTGATCCCCGTACCAGGCAAAAAACAGGGATCCGGTCTTTAACAAACTGCGACATTTGCAGGAGATTTTTTCCAGGGCATCCATATTTTTAAGGTGGCGCCGTTGTGCCAGGTTACCAGTATACCAAAATAAATCCCGTCGCATAAGTGGGGCACCATTCATGTAAAGGGATTAAAAAAATCCTCATTTGGGAAGAGGGTATGATAATTCACCTTTTACAAATTCA
>JBAXMF010000125.1:0-6647 GCA_037134435.1 Methanomicrobiales archaeon
CGAAGGCCTTGTTGCAGCCGAGATAGTTGCCATCCAGGTCCTTGTAGAAAAGGACGTCGGGTATCGCGTCCATCAGGTTGTGGAAGAGGGCGGAACCCTGGGCGGCGGTGGCGGAGGTCTCCTTCGCGTCGGTGATGTCGATGAAGGACTCTATCAGTACATCCTTTCCCGCAATGACCGTTTTAATAACACTCTTCAGGATCGGTACCTGATCTCCCCGGATTGTAAGAAGGACCCGTTCAGAGGAATCAACCATTTGCCCGAGATCCGTGACAGGACATCTGCCCAACTCAGCCGGACAGATAAAACGGTGGCATACCGAGCCTATTAAAGCACCATTACCCTTTCCAATCATATCAAGAGCTTTTTGGTTGGCCTCAAGAATGGTATGGGTCTCTGCATCAATGATGATGATGCCAAACTGCATCGAGTGGATAATGGAAAGGACGCGTCCCTCACTCTCCCGGACCATCCGTTCACTATTTGTGAGGGCATCGAACTGCGCCTTGAGCTCTTCCCCGGCAGCAGTCAGCTCGTCATAGGCTGCAATGAGTTCTTCGGATTTTTTGACGAGTGCAGTCTCATTCTGCCTGCTCTCGGTCTGATCAAGTATGGCCGTGAACAATCTGGGGATGCCGGCAACATCAATGGGAATTGAGGATAATGATCCTTCAAACAGGCCCCGGTCCTTCCGGTACAGTTTCACCACCATATTGCGCACCTGCCCGGTCTCTTTTACCAATCGGAGGATAGTATTCCGATCGGCAGGGTCAACATAGAGTCCCATTTCCGAGGTGGTCCTCCCGATCATCTCCTCGCGGGAATAGCCAAGCGTTGCAAGGAAACTCGCATTAACATCAAGAATTCTGCCATCTTCGAGAGAGGATACAACCATGAGCGCAGGGTTCGCATGGAACGCCCTGGAAAATTTCTCCTCTGATGTCTCAAGCCTGTGTTGCTCCACTTCACTGCGCCGCTGGAACCAGGCAGATACCAGGATAAGAAGGACGATGAGGAGTGTTGCAATAAGCGATGGCAGACATGCCCCGAAAAGAGCAAGATTCCAGTCTTTGGCATCGACATCCATGCCAAAAACAGCAATTACCTGCCCGGTTGCGGGGTCGGTTACCGGGATAAATCCGCTCACCCAGGTCCCCCAGTGATCTGATAACGGTCCTTCGGTTGCCTTTTCCCGGATTGAAAACATCGTTTTCAGGACCGTTGATGCTTCACTGTATACCTCTCCGGGGGGAGAATAGTTCTCAGATTCAGGGGGTTCCGAGTCTGCATAGATAATGATCTTCCCGTCTCCCCGCTGCCCCATCAGGTACGCAAACCGGATATCCTGGTCGGATGCCCGGATTTTTCCGAGTTGCGCTTTCAGTGCCCGGTACTCCGGTGTTACAAAATCTGCGGCGGAACCATTCAGTACTTCTATATGTTCAATCGAGACCCCCGTTTTAGCAATATTGGTTTTTATGAGCAGATCGTTGCGCATAGACCGGTCCTGCTGCTGGGCAGACCAGATAGTGAGGACTATCCCGGCGACGAGGATGCATACGGCGATAACCAGCCACCACTTGATATCCCGTTTCATTGTATCTTACCCGTCATTGGTGAAATCAGTCCCGTAAACGTTCTGGTAATGAATACCTTTTCCCTGCATGATAATGGAGGCCTGGGGACGGGGAATCATGGTTTGTTCTTTAGAATATCATTTGTACCTGGATTCATCCGCCATGCCCCCTTCGGCACAACTATCTCGAACCGTGCCCCTTTCCCGGGCTCACCCGTCTCGGTAATTGTGATACCGGTGATATCGAGGATCTCCCGGACAAAGACGAGATTCCGCATCGATGCACGGGTACCCTCGCTGCGTAAAAAGATCTGCTGCTTCTTCTCATACGGGATGCCAATGCCGTCGTCTTCAAAGACGATGGTCACCCCACCAGGAGTGACCGTGTGCCACACACGGATCCGGGTGACCTTGCCCCCGTGCACAAGCGAGTTTTCAAGGAAGCCCTGGCATGCCTTTTCCAGCAGGGGGTCGGCATAGATCTCGAGGTCTTCGGTCTCAAGACTGTGCTGAATTTCACCGATTGAGATATGGGAGAGCCCGAACAGTAACACCATCTTCACACTCTGCCATTTCGGAGGATTTACACCCATGTCCTGATAATCCCGGGTAATTTCTGTAATCTCGTTGATTGAGCGGGCGGCCTTCGCTCCTTTTTGTATGCTCTTAATAACCTGTTCCTGGCCGGCTGCCTGTTTTTTTGCCATTTCAAGGTAACTGTTCAGGATAAAGATCTGGGAGGTTAAGTCTTTTCGTGTCAACTGTGAGAGTATGTTGAGTTTCTGGTTGACCCGAAGCAGGGTATCTTCTGCGAGTTTTCGGGCAGTCAGATCAATATCGATGCAGAACAGCTCCATTTCACCCCCTGACTTTCTAACAAGGGTGTGACTGGAAAAAACCGCCACGCGTGAGCCATCCTTTCTCAGGAGAGACAACTCTGACGCAGGGATTGGCTGCCCGGTCTGGGCCATTACCCTGCAGGCATGCCGGACATCTTCCCGCATTTCCGGCGGAATTATGAGGTTGACAAGGTTCTGACCGATGGCCTCTTCAGATGTGTACCCGTAGAGCTTCTCAGATGCCTCGTTCCAGTACTGCGTCGTACCATCCATGCTGTAGCCCTGGACCGATACCGAGGGAACATGCTGGAGAAGAAGGCGGAACCGTTCCTCGCTCTCGCGAAGTGCCATTTCAGATTGTTTCAACCCGGTAATATCATTGAAGGTCATCAGGAGGCAATGTTCGAGGCCGATCATAATATTATCCACAAAAAAGAGCCCGGTCCTGGTGGTGCCATTCTTGATCCGGACCTGGACCTCAAGGTCCCTTACCTTTCCCTGTCTCTCGAGCAGCGAGATGGCATGGTCCAGCGTCTTTGGGTGGACAAAAATATCCAGGTCCCGGGCAGTCTTCCCTATGACCTCGCCCCGGGAAAACCCAAGAGTCTTTAGGAATGCCAGGTTAACCTCAATGAATTTTCCATCTGCCTTTGTTGAGAGTGCCATCAGGCTTGCATTGGAACGGAACACCGTAGAAAATTTTTCCTCGGAAAGTTTGAGCGGAGAAATATCCTTCCTCACCACGAACAGCACGGGTTTTCCCTCCCATTCACCCTTCGTCACCCGGGTCTCTACGGGGATAAGGTGACCATCTTTGGTTAATAACGGCATCGGCAGGTAGAGATCTCGTGCACCTGCCTGCTGCTCCTGCCCGTTACTCCCTGCACCTTCCTGACGTTCCGGTAGTGGCATCTTCAGTACTGGTTGACGGAGAATCTCTGATTTTGTATAGCCGAGCCGCCGGATGACTGTTTCATTGGTGTGGAGGATATTGCCCCGCTCATCAAGCACGTAGAAAAAATCTTCAATGGAGTTGAAAAAGACCTCGAAATTACTCCGGGTCTGCAGTGCTGCATCCTCTGCCCGGATCCTGACAATGGACAGGTAGGTGATGACCCCGGCAACGAGGATAAAAATCAGCACCCGGATGACGGCACCCTGGAGGACAACCGGGTCTTTTGAGAAGATGACCATCAGGACAAAGTAGCTGCATGCAAGCAACACCGAAAAGACGAAACCCCGCTTTGCGTAATACACGCAAGCGAGGATGATCGGGAAATAGAACAGGTTCTGAAAGATGGTGAGCCAGCCTGAAAGCAGTGAAATAATGCTGACAATAAAGATGGCGAGGGTCAGGACCGTAATGAGGGCCAGAGGCAGCCATCCCTTCTTCGTGGCAGGGGCGGACTGCTGAATCGTCATGGTCTGATCCCGTGCACTTCATTTGTACCCGCATTCATGCGACAGGTCCCCTTCGGCACCGTGATTTCAAACCGTGCTCCCTTGCCCGGCTCACCGGTCTCGTTGATCGTGATGCCGGTAATCGCAAGGATTTCCCGGGACAGGAACAAACCCATACCGGTGTTCTTCTCAAAGCCCCGCTCGAATATCACCTCTTTCTCGAAAGCCGCCACGCCCACCCCATCGTCCTCGCAGACTAATACCTGGCCGTCACCAACCTTCTTTGCAGAGAACCACAGGGTCTCGATCTTTCCCCCATACCGCACCGCATTATCAATCAGGTTGTAAAAGACCTTGACGACCAACGGGTCGGCAAACAATTCTGCACCGGCAGGGAAACCGTTGTTCAACACGACCTTTCCAAGCGGGACATCTTTTGCCGCAGTGTCCACCAGTGTCCGGCAGTTGTACCAGGCCGGGGCATGGACACCAATATCCTCGTATTCCTTAGTGAACCGGATCATTGCAGAGATCCGATTGGCAGCAACCAAAACATTCTGGAGATATGTACTGGATGAAATGTCAGGCTGCGTCGTTTCGAGAAGGGCCAGGTACCCCTGCAGCACCACGAGCTGGTTGTTGATATCGTGGCGCGTAATGCTGGAAAGGAGGGCGAGTTTCCGGTTTGCCTCTCGTAGTGATTCCTCAGCCACCTTGCGGTCCGTGATGTCACGTCCGACGGAAATACAGGCCTGCGAACCTTCATACTCGATAATACGGACATTGATCTCTGTAGGTATGCGGGTCCCGTCCTTCCCGATATTACAGGTCTCGAAGATCTGATGCTTCTTCGTCATCACCTGGCGTATGCGTTCAGGCACGAGTACGGCGTACTCGGGACTGTCGAAGTCCTTGGGGCTCATCCGTAACATCTCTTCCCTGCTGTACCCCAACCGTTTGCAAAGGACCTCGTTTACGTCCTTTATCCTTCCAGCCATATCATGAATGAGGATTGCATCACTTGAATTATCAAACAGGGCCCGGTATTTTATTTCGCTATTCCGGAGTGCCTCCTCAGCCCGCCTGCGATCGCGGTTCAGCAGGGTAATCGCGACCTGATCAGCGAGCTGGCAGGCAAACGCAATCTCATCACTCTCCCAGTGATGCGAACGGTCAACATGCTCAAAACAGAGAATCCCCAGGTTCTGCCCGGAGACCCGTATCATCGCGTCCAGCTTTGAAGTAATGCGGTTAGATTTGAGATAACCATCCACGTACCCCGCCATGCGTGGGTCTGTGAAAGGATCATCGGCATTGACGGACAATGCCTCGCTTAACGCGTCAAACTCGGTAACATATTCATGACGTTTCAGTTCATCGTCATAGGAATGTCGATCATAAAGGACCTCATACAGGTCAATGCATTGAAGTTCATCTCCATTGTGGTTAAAAAGCCACACACTGGCCCTTGCCACACCGAGCACACCCGACGAAATTTCGGTAAGTCTGGCCGAAAGTGAATAGAGGTCTCCTGAAAAAAGGTACGGAGAGAAAGAGATCCTGCTCAGCGCCGCCTTCTGTGCAAGGGTTCTTTTTAACGTGGCAGCAAGGTTTTCCTCCGCTTGCTTGCATCCGGTGATATCCGTACCGGTGGCGATGACGACATCCTTTCCAAAATACGTCCCCCTGCAAAGCCGAAAATCCGTCGGGATTGTCTCCTTATTTTTAGTACAACCAAAGAACTCGAACTGTTGCGGTTCTCCGGCAAACGCTTTGCGGATATACTCCGTTACTACTGCAAGGTCGTTCTTTCCCGGTGCAGAGAGAAACTCAGGCGTTTTCCCTTGAAATTCCTCCTGTATGTAACCATACATTGTTTCCGCACCTTTGTTCACGTCAAGGAACTCCCCCCCTTGTTTGAGGATAAAGATCGCATGCCGGACCGTTTCGAAGAGCCCGCGATAACTTCTCTCACTCTCCATGAGTGCCTCCTCAGCCCGCTTACGATACGAAATATCGATGATTGTGCCTTCGTACAGGCGTAGCACACCATCAGCACCTCGGAGAGCCCGGGAAGTTATTGAGACCCAGAACCGGGTCCCATCCTTTTTGAGGTGTATCGCTTCATAGTTCTCTATGATCCCCTTTTCGGAAAGAATGCGGAGCACTTCCTGCCGGTCTTCAGGATTCGCATAGGGTGGGGTGCCAACATCCGGATTGGTAGTTAACATCTCTGCCGCATCAGTAAACCCATACATGCGGGCAAGAGCACCGTTTACGTTGATCAGCCGGCCACCGGGGGCTGTCTGGAATAAGCCGATTACTGAATTTTCAAAAATATCACGGTATTTTAATTCGCTCTCCCTGAGTGCCGCCACAGATTCTTTCCAATCCGTGATATCCCGGCTGACCGACTGGTACTCCTTCAGGCTCCCGTCAGCGTGAAAGATCGCTCGGTCAACCCATCGCTGCCACCGGATGCTTCCGTCCTGCATGATGATACGTTGGTCGATGGTCCCAAGGGGATTTTCGGGTGTAAGAGATGCGATGAGCCGGGCTACATTCTCCCGGTCCTCCGGGGGTATTCTCGGTCTGAACCGGCTCCCGATGACGTTCTTCCGGTCCATCCCAAAATAAAGGCAGTACGCGTCATTTACAAAAACGTGTATACCATCCGGGAGAAATCGGCAGATGAACTCAGTCTGGTCCTCGACAACATCGACCACATGCTGATGTATTTTTTCGCTCTCAACGAGCGACTCTTCCACCTGCCTCCACGTTACCGCATGCCGTACCTGGTTAGAAAGTTCGGCGAATTGAGCGCCCGGTTC
>JBAXMF010000126.1:0-6622 GCA_037134435.1 Methanomicrobiales archaeon
GGAGCAGGACTTCCCAAACCGGTAATTCTGCAGCCCGGAAAGACCACAGACCGCAGATACAATTGATGATCCATGGATTATCTCTGTCCTGATCCCCATGTGCGCAGCCCTGATTCGTAGATCGATGTGGGTAGTGGAGACCATCGGATCTCCTCCGGTAAGGAAGACCACATTTTTTGTCAGCGCGTGAGTGAGGAATATCTCAGGGTGTTGTTCCACGTCGTCCCTTTTCAGGACCTTCAGTTCTGTACCATAGTAGTTCACCATCGCTTCCCGTGAGGTCCCGGTGAGAAGCGAGGTATATGCTTCAAGATAGACAAGGTCGGCACTTCTGATCGCCTTTAAACCCTTCTCTGATATGTCTTCAAGGTCATAGAGACCAAGCCCTACAAATGTAAGCATTGTATAATCGCCACCAGGTTATTGCTTTTTTCTGATTGAAGTGAACTTCACGATTTCGTTTTATTTATGTTGAAATGGTATTTCAGCTCACAATTCCGGGATCTCATCCCCGTCTTCTTCGCTGTGAAGAGCCGATTTACCAGGTCCAAGATATTCCGCTTCCGTGCTCCATACGACAAACCGTGTGAGGTCCGGTGAAAAGACGGGGGTCTCTCTGCCAGTGACCCCGTGTGTGATAGGTTCAGCAGAGACCAGGTGCCCGTTACGGATTACATAGAGGCGGCGAAATGGCCATTCTTCTCTGGGTTTGATCTCCCGGTCGTAATAGATCTGCCGTGCAAGGGCCAGCGTACAGAAATTTCTTCCCGGGAACTCGAAAAGAACGTCCTGCATGTAGCGACGTATGTACCAGCGCATCTCTCCTGCAAGAGAGAGGCCGCTCACCAGCGAATCGATTGGAATGGTAATCCCTCCTGCCATTTCTTTCGGGTGATAAAACCGTAAGATGTTTCGGGATGTCTCAGAAGCATGGAGCGTCTGGTACAGGTTGATGCCGTTGCGCTGGAGGAAGAATACGTTCATTCGCGATATTCCAGGTGAAAATTTAGTTTTCAATCATAAAATACTGCGCCGTGACTACAAAGCAAATAACTCTTCCATTGAGTGATGGGGCAATCCATTGCCGATACAACCGGAATACCCATGGCATAACTGTTCCGGTTATGAAAAAAGGGAGAAAATTTCTATACAAGGCATTTTAGGTATACATCCGGTTATCAAAGGAAATCTCATTCCGAACCTTCCGGACCGCCGCAAGAAAGTCTTCAGCGCTTATTTCATCTGCTTCTTTCCGGACCGCGATCATTCCTGCTTCACGGCAAATTGCCTGGACTTCGGCCCCGGTCGTGTTCTCGGTGAGGTCTGCAATTTCCTCCAGTGAAACACCGCTGAGCCTGAGTTTTGCAGAGTGTATTTTTAAGATTTCCAGCCGGGAATCCCGGTCGGGAAGCGGGATCTCAATCACACGGTCGAACCTTCCCGGCCTGAGGAGTGCCGGGTCCAGCATATCAACCCTGTTTGTGGCAGCCATTATCCGGACATCTCCCCGGTTATTAAACCCGTCCATCTCGGCAAGGAGCTGCATCAATGTCCTCTGCACTTCGGCGCTACCGGACGTCCCGTCATTTGTCCTTGTACTGCCGACTGCATCAATTTCGTCAATAAAAACAATAGAAGGAGCACGTTCGCGGGCAAGCATGAATAATTCGCGCACCAGCTGGGCACCTTCGCCGATGTATTTATGGACGAGTTCGCTGCCTGACATCCGGATGAACGTGGCCTTGGCCTGGTGGGCTACCGCCTTCGCAATCAGCGTTTTACCCGTTCCCGGTGGTCCGTAAAGAAGGATACCCTTTGGGGGTTCCACACCAATCCGCTCAAAAATCTCCGGCCTGGTGAGCGGGTACTCAACGGACTCCCGTACCTCTTCGATTTCTTTTAAAAGGCCACCAATCTGGCTGAACGTGACATTCGGTGACTCATCCAGCTCCATGATGCGGACACGTGAATCAAAAACATTGCCCACGATTTTAACAATGGAGAGTGCGTTGTTTACCGCTACTTTTGCACCAGGTTTTAATTCATTCCCTATTTCTGCACTCACATGTGTCAGGTATTCCTGGTTATTGCCCTGCTGGCGTAAATAGACCTCTCCATTCTCGAGGATATCCACGACAACGGCGATGAACAGCGGCATCCGCTTGAGTTGGGCATTCTCGCGTTTCAATTGGGTGTTATCCCGTAAGAGCTCGTCATTTTTTATTTTGACTTCCAGGACCTGTGCCTCAATATCCCGGAGCCGGAGTTTCAATTTCAGTTCCCCCTCCTGCAAGGGGTTAGCAGTGACGGTCTCTTCCATGTTACTAATATATCTCAATTTTCATACATATATCAGGTGCGATTGTGATATTTCGAGGCAGGGGCATTGCGAAAGGTGTTGCGTCCGGTGAACTTCTGGTTAGTCCTGAACCGATCTCGTTCCTTTCAGGGGTAAATCCTGATACGGGCGAGATTGTTGAAAAAGGGCATCCCCTGGAGGGCCGGAACCTTTCAGGCAGGGTTATTGCGTTTGATTATGGGAAAGGCTCCACGGTGGGATCATACGTATTGTATGCCCTCTCTAAAAACGGGCATGCTCCTCTGGCGATAGTGAATACCGAAGCTGAACCGATTATTGCTGTTGGTGCAATTATGGGGGGAATCCCGATGATCGATCGGACCGGGGTCCCGATTACACAGATGAAATCCGGTACGCAGGTAACGGTTAACGGGGATACCGGCGAGTATACCTACGAGGGAACTATTCCCGGGATAACTTCAGAAGAATGAAGTAGTACCCGGCAGGATCCAACATTATGAAACCATTGGTAATTCTTGGTGTGCTGATCATGACAGCAATTTTCTTGGCCGGCTGTGCCAACGTACCGGTCCCTTCCCAGGGGCAGAACCCGATCGGGGCTGGTGTACCCGGGCCCGTTGTCACACCCCCGTTAACGATTGCCGTCGATGTTGCCGTCATGCAGAAGGATTCGGTTGATTCAACGGTCGATGTGGTATTTGGGGGCGGGAACGGACAGGTCCAGGTCAGTTCCTGTAACGTGGTATTTACACGAAGTGACGGGACCTCAGAAACAAGGACGTTGAAACCAGAGAAAGGGGCGACTGTTACCTTCCAGGGGACAAAGGGGACAGACCGTGTAGAAGTATCCGTTACGATGAAGGATGGGAAGACTTACCGGATTATTGACCAGATGGTCCCGTACCGGACGCGGGGATGATCTGCCTTTGATCTAGGCCCTGCATGAAGGCAGAAAAATTCACCCTGTTAAAAATTTTTGATAAATAGTAACCATAGTTGCCCGGACTGGGACGTAATAATGTACAAAGCAAATCTGACATGGGAACCCGTCCATTGACTATGCAAATGACAATGGCAGGGCTGACAGGCCTGTTACCTTCATCGGTGTGGTCACAGCCTTTCTTGCGCATTTCATCATTTTTATCGCGGGCAGGATGAATCGAATACTACACAATTGAGAGAATGGAAACGATGCTGATGAAAACCTGCTGGCGAAATATCGCTGCTGCCGGGAACTCCTATGCTGCACTCAGGGCCGCATGTCGCCTCGAGGGTATTCTTCTCGAACCTGTCGGCGCACCCTCAGCGGATATTACCTGCTATAGTCTCAATTCTGTGACGGCAAGAAAATATGAGCATGAGATCCGGGATGCGGCGTGTATCACGATCGCAGGCGGCCCCTATGCATCCGCATGTTACCGCGAGGTGGCGGCATATGCAGATTATGTCGTCGTTGGTGAAGGTGAGCATACCCTGCCAACCTTACTTCACCATATCATGGAGCCTGAAAACACCAACCTCCCATCAGGGGTTGCAACATCGGAGACCTTCCAGCCTTGTGCCTCCAGCGTCTTCCTGGACGCCTATCCCCCGTTCGGTGAGGTGAAAGGATATATTGAATGTTCACGCGGATGTCCGTTCCATTGTGGATATTGCCAGACACCCTCGCTCTTTGGTGGATCAATGCGGCACCGCAGTATTGATTCAATCGTTGCATACGCCAACCGGGTCAGGGACGCACGATTTGTAACACCCAATGCATTTGCGTATGGTTCCGATGGAAGGTTTCCAAGGTTTGAAAAAATCAGGAAACTGCTCAGCAGCATCACATCTAACATTTATTTTGGAACATTTCCCAGTGAGGTGCGCCCGGAATTTATCTGCCGCGAGGCACTGGAGATGCTCGAAAAATATTGCAGGAATACGAAACTGCATTTTGGCGCGCAGTCTGGTAGTGACCGTGTCCTTACACTGCTTCACCGGGGACATTCGGTCTCCGATGTGGTCTCGGCTGTCGAATTATGTCACGCACACGGGATAACACCGGTTGTCGATTTTATCCTTGGTCTTCCCGTTGAAGACGAAGAAGACCAGAGGAAAACCCTTGACCTTATCCGGTGGATTTCGAAATACGGGCATATTCACGCGCACCAGTTCCTCCCGTTACCCGGTACGGCGCTATACGGTACTGTACCTCGCCCAATTATCAGCGAAGTCCAGCAGGTCCTCGGGAACCTTGCACTCCGGGGAAAAGTGACGGGTTCCTGGAGTGATCCTGAGATAAGGTTTTTTACAACCCCCTTCGAATGATATTACATGATGGATGTGCTCTTGTTAGCAGATCTGCATGGTCAATTTGGTAAGATTGATTCATTTTTGGATCTCGGGGCCGATGCAGTTTTTATTGCCGGCGACCTCACCGATATGGGACCCGCAGATTCCGTTGAACCCCTGATGTCCCGGATAGACGTACCCTGTTTTGTGGTACCGGGCAATTGTGACCCAAAAGAGATATTAGATGTCCTTGAACACTCTGATAGTGTCTGCCTTCATGCGTCCCAGATCAACCTCGGGAAGATCTCAATCGCAGGAATAGGTGGCTCAAATCCGACACCGTTCAAAACTCCGTTCGAAATGACGGACAAACAGATTGACGATATCTTGCATGAAATTATGCCGAAACTGGACAGGACTGTTCATAATGTCCTGTTAACACATGCACCGCCTTATGGTACCCTTGATGTAATCAACGGGGAACATGTCGGCAGTGTCAGTATCCAGCGCCACATGAAATCTTTCGACCTGGTCTGTTGTGCCCATATTCATGAGCAGCGTGGCATAACTGAAGTCGAGGGGACGAAAGTGGTGAACCCGGGTATGGCATCAGTCGGCAATTGTGCGATGATCCATTTCGGCAAGGAAGCAAAAGACATAAAGATCGAGCTCCTCACTGTTTAGCGAGGATAAGCTCCAGGTACGAGGCGAGAATAGGTTCTCCCCCGGCGCCGATCTTTTCTGCAATTTCATTAATGATACGGGTATCCGTTACGTCGGACTCTGCCCTCATTACTTCTATCTCGACGAAAGACCCGAGACCTGCGACTTCATCCAGGGCGATTGACGCCTGTCCAAGTGAATAGTACTCACGGACTTTGTCGACCACGGCAGTCTTACGAAAACCGATGCGTTCGAGCATCTGTTCGAATGATGCACCTTCGTCTACGATTACATTCAGTTCTTCGCGGGCTTTGAATGATAAGTCCCTGCGTTTGGCTCCTTTATAGGTGATAATCGTCCTGCCGGTGCTGTACCGGACCCTGAGTGCTTCATCAGTGATGGCAAAATCCCGGTGTGGGGCGTTATAGTACCGGTCATGCTCGCCTGTTTTTTCGGTCATATGGGCGCCAATTGCCAACAGGCGTTCACGGACCGGCGCGAGGTCCGGTACTTCGACTTTTAGTTCAATTTCAAGCATACGAGTGACACAGGTTTATCTATCATCGCCTCGACGATATATAGCAAGTGATAATGATGGCAATACAGGAAGGAGATTTTGTTAAACTGAGCTATACCGGTAGCGTGGATGGAAGGATTTTTGACACTACTGATGAAGAGGAGGCAAAAGTCGTTGGTATTCATAACCCCCAGGGATCATACGGTCCGGTAGTAGTGCGTGCCGGGAGCCACCATATTATCCTCGGCCTTGATGAAGCGCTTATCGGAAAAGATGAAGGTTTCGAAGGAGATCTCGAGGTACCACCGGAGAAGGCGTACGGTCTGCATGACCGAAAACGCGTTGAATCATTCCCGAAAAACAAGTTCAAGGAGAAGCCGGTTAAAGGGATGACCATTAAAGTCGATAAACTTGGTGAAGGGACTGTCATTGATGTGATCGGCGGACGCGTAATTGCAGATTTTAACCACCCGCTTTCAGGAAAAACTATTCATTACAGGATGAAAATCGAATCAAAAGTGGAAGACCTTATCGATAAAGTCCAGGGACTTATTCGCCTGTACGCAGGCAAGGACATGGAGATTTCTTTCCTTGACGGGATCCTCACGATCAATCTCCCTTCCGGCATCAACTATGATCGGCTCTGGGTAACATGGAGGAGCCGGATCATGCATGAATCGTTTGAAGCTATCCCGGAGATTAAGGAAATCATCCTTATCGAAACCCTAAAACGACCAGAAACATCCGGGCAGGAAACACCCGAAGAATAGATTATCCAATATTTTTTGTTCTTTTTTTCGACCAAAAAATGTCAATGGATGATCAGGATGAGGAGTCCTTCTCAACTG
>JBAXMF010000127.1:0-6601 GCA_037134435.1 Methanomicrobiales archaeon
ACCCGCTCAGGGAGTACTAAATATTTTTTCGTGCTGGAAACTTGTTTTTTTCACGAAAGAGTGCATGAACGGGCAAACAATCCTTCAGTTGCGGTCAGGCCCTTCCATTACACCACTTCTGGTACCTTGCAGGCATTGGCTTTTTTATGGACGCCCTGGGCAGATTGCTTATCCCGACAATGGCAACCAACTGGTCAATCATTCCCGAATTTTCTGGTATACATGATTACCGGGCGGGTTACGACTGTTTGTTTTTGAAGGTTCCTGGTGGGATCCGGTCAATAACCTGATCGGTAAACTCCTGGGTCAGGTGACCACGTTTCCCTATAACTCCACGGGGATGGATTGTACTGACATGGGAACAAAGAATATAACTCTCGTTGAACATGTCTAAGCCCCCTTCCCTGAAATCACCAAGGGACAGGGGAAGTGACGGCGAGTCCGTCGAAGGCTGGCTGCTTATGGGGACGATGATGATGTCTTTATTCGACACAGTCCCGACTACCACGGCAGGACGGAGTTTTGCACTACCCCTCCCGAAACATGGGACCTGTGCGATAATTACGTCCCCTTTATCAAAATGCCCCATACCACAGCTGTCCTCCACTATGGATATAAGATATTCGATTTCGTCATTTTATACCCCTGGCTGCTTGCATCAGCGTTTTGCAATGCCTGAACATAATGTATATCTTTCATTGGGGTAATATAGGGTCTTGTTAACCATGCAACAGATCTGTCGAAACCCTTTCATTCTCTGTGGTGCGGTGATACTGGTAATTTTCGCCCTGATAATGCCGGTATCTGCGACATTCCAGATCCAGCAGTCTGCGATCAACCCCTCCCAAACCCCCCTGCAACAGGGAGCAAAGCAGTCTGTGAATGCAGTTATTGCAATTATTCCACAGGGGGCGACCACTTTCATTCCTGATTACCAGCTGCAGCTTACCACCGACCTGGTAGTATCCCAGTGGGACGTGCAGGTAATGGTAAACGGCAGACCTGCAGCAGTTATTCCTGTAACGGGAAGCACGGCATTTATCAATGGTTTCCTGCTCTCCTATCCCAATAATAATGACGTAGCGGTCAACGTAGCGGTCACCGGAATTGTACCATCAGGGGTATCCAGTGTCAACCTTCTCCAGGTCCTTGAGCAGAATAACGCAGGGCAAACCGTTTCCGGATCGGTGCAGACAATTTCAGAACCCGTTGCTGTCCCTGCAACAGCGGTGATAACTGCCCCCCCGGTCCCTTCAGCCCCTGTCATGACCACGGCAACACCGCCACCGACCAAGGCCCCGGGGTTGAGCCCGGTCATTCTCATCGGCGGACTGGTAGTTGGCGCACTAGCGGTCTGCATTGGTAAAAAAGAATAAACTATTGGTATAAACCAACCTTCGTATTCATTTCCTGCTGCCGGGTTTATTCATCAGAGTCAAACGATTCGCCGTGATAATCTGCCTCTGATTCATCAGGGTCTGTATACATGTAGGCTTCAGGGTCACGATCAAACTCCTCGCGGCAGACTGACGAACAAAAATAATACTTAATCCCTTTGTAGACGCTTTCGTTTTCGGGCCTCGTTTCATTTACATTCATCCCACAAACCGGATCGATTGGCAATTTTTTCAACTCCTCAGTTTTCTTAAACTCCTGTTCGGAGTTATTACGCACAGGGAAATAATTATTTGCATCGCTGCAGATGACGAGTGCCCGTTGGATCCCCGGGTTCCAAAGGAACTACCCGACAGTTATACGGTATTGAAAGCGCATGTTTTTACTTGTATGAACCAATTAACCCTGAATATCGAGTTCGCCGAGCCTTCGGCAAGCCTCTTCAAGGGTCTCGTCCTTTTTCGAAAACGTAAACCTGAGCCTGTCTGCGCCACCGTCACGGTAGAACGAGCTCCCCGGAACTGCGGCAATACCCCCTTTTTCTACAAGGTACCGTGCGAATTCAATATCGGACATTCCAAAATCACCGATTTCAGTAAAGATATAGTATGCACCCTCCGGGAGGCGGCACTTGAAACCTGCTTCGGAGAGTCCTTGAAAGAGTTTCTGGCGTTTGGATTCGTATAACCTGCTTAAACCACGATAATATGAATCCGGTAGCGAGAGTGCTACGGCACATGCCGCCTGCAGGGGTGCCGGGGCCCCGACCGTGAGGAAATCATGGATCTTCCGTATCCTGTCAGACAGTGCCTGACAGGCAAGTGTATACCCTACCCTCCACCCGGTGACACTGTAGGTCTTTGAAAAACTTCCGATGGTGATCGTCCGGTCCTCCATGCCGGGAAGCGACCCAATTGAGATGTGTTTCCGGCCGTCGTAGAGGATATGTTCATAAATTTCGTCAGTGACTGCTATCACGTCATGGTCGATACAAAGATCCGCAATAAAACGAAGTTCTTCAAGTGAAAATAACTTCCCCGTCGGATTATTTGGTGTATTGATTATAATAGCCCGGGTTTGTTCCGAAAAGGCCTCTTTCCACCTCTCCTCCTCCAACGGGGCATTATCGGCAATCGGTACAAATTTCGGGATTGCGCCGGATATGATGGCGTCCGGTCCATAATTCTCGTAAAATGGCTCCGGGACAACCACCACATCTCCCGGGGTGACCAGGGCGAGCATCGAAGCCATCATCGCCTCTGTTGACCCGCAGGTAACGGTGATCTCGGTCGCCGGATCAAATTCCATATGATTATACCTGCTGACCTTCGCGGCCAGTGCTTCCCTGAGTTCCTGTGCACCCCAGGTAATTGCATACTGGTTGATATCAGCATTGACCGCATCGCAGGCAGCCTTTTTCAGTTCATCAGGGCATGGAAAATCAGGAAATCCCTGTGCGAGGTTAATGGCCTTGTGTTTGATGGCGAGTCTGGTCATTTCCCTTATAACCGATTCGCTGAATGCATCTGCACGCGAAGCTTCCAGCCTGGGTGCAGTTCTCCCTGTAGTAGGCATCTTGGTCACGGGTCTGGTCTCCCTGGAGCAGCCATATGGCTAACCAAATTGTTCCGGATAAATAGGTTCTTTCAAAGGGAGAAGAAAAATGTGCCGATTCAAAAAAAATGGCATTACCGTACAGGGTACTTGTAAACCCCTGCAGTTTTTTCCCCTTCTAATGGCAAATGCCCTTATGTTCACTATTTTTCTCTGTCTCTTCTTTTCATCCCGTATCTCATCCGGGATAATTTTTATACTAATCGCTCTCAGTCAGAACTATAGGAGATAATTCTGATGCAAAAAAAATGGATTTCGTTATTGGTTATCCTGCTAGCCTTGCTTGCAGGTACCCAGGCAGTTTCCGCAGTAAGGCCAACGTCAGTTGGAGGAAACCAGGGGTGGTATGAGGTCATGTGTAACGTGGACGGCGCGACGGTTCTCTTTGACGGTCAGAACGTGGGGCAGATCCAGAGCGGTGTACTCTATGTGCCGGTCTATTCAACCGGGACTCCGTACACCACCTACACAGTCCAGATGGCAGGCTATACTCCCTATACGGGACCGATCAATTCCGTACCCGGGAAGGGGGAATTCGTCACGCTCTATGCTACCCTGAATCCGGTTACCCCGACAACACCCGTTGAACCCATCGGAGGGAATGTCGGGTGGTACGTCGTGAACTGTAACGTGAACGGTGCGACAGTCTTCTTCGACACGACCAACGAGGGGCAGATCGCACAAGGTACCCTAACGGTGCAGGTCTATGTAACCGGGACCCCGTACAAGACCTATAGTGTCCAGATGCCCGGATATTCGACATTCAACGCGCCAATCACACAGTATCCCGGGAAGGGTGAGAAAGTAAATCTCTATGCAACCCTGAACCCTTCGCCCACGGCCCCACCGGCCCCGACTACGAAAGCCCCGTTACCAGCGGGAATTATTGTAGTAGCCGTGATGGTTGCAGGACTTGTGGCAGCCATCTGCGCAGCGAAGAAATTCTGAGTGTGGACCGGCATAACCGTCCCGGCCACATTTCTTTTTTCCCCTGCCTTATCCAGTGTGGCAGGTTACGCTGAGGGAGATTATCTGCGCTATGTCAGGTCCGGTCTTTAGGCGATAGCATTACCATATCCGGGTGATGAATACCTTTTACACAGGTGGATCAATCGTGATAAACAAGGTACGCTACCAGGCAAACGTTTTTATGTATCCCATGCCCGTTACCCTGCTCGGGGTGAACATCAATTCTATCCCGAATTTTATGACGCTCGGCTGGGTGTCACGGGTCAACGCAAACCCGCCAATGATTGGGTGCGGTGTGGGAAAACATCACTACACGAACAAGGGGATGTTGGAAAACAAGACCTTCAGTATCAACATACCCTCTGCAGAAATGATGGAAAAAACAGATTACTGCGGACTGGTTTCGGGAAAGACTACAGATAAATCAGCCGTTTTTGACATTTTTTACGGGGACCTGAAGTCCGCACCCATGATAAACGAGTGCCCGCTCTGTCTTGAATGCTGCTTAGTGAATACGGTAGAAAACCCGACAAATAACTTCTATATCGGGGAGATCGTATCATCGTATACTGAAGAAAAATACCAATCGGACGGTCATCCCGATATTAAAAAGATTAATCCGCTCCTCCTTACCATGCCTGACAACCGGTACTGGGGTGTCGGGGAGGTCATGGGTGATGCCTGGAACGCAGGGAAGAACCTTAAAAAGTGATACCATGGTTGTTACGTTGTATTGTTTCACAGCATGAGAAGTTCACTTGCGATGAATTATGTCCGGCCGCAAAGAGGAAACCTGCCCTGGGGACACTGGCAGAAAGGTAATCGAAGTGGAAATGGACTCAGCGGGGTCCCCTGCCAGGCATCACCAGGGGTTACAGGAGTTGTGACAAGACTATGTTATATCGCACAATGAAGAAGGTCGGGGAGAAACTCTCAATACTTGGGTTTGGGTGCATGAGACTGCCCCAGACTCCTGACTGCCACATCGATGAGGGAAAAGCGACTGAAATGGTGCGATATGCCATATCGCGGGGTGTGAACTATTTTGATACGGCGTACGTGTACCATAACGGGGAAAGTGAACCATTTCTCGGGCGTGCCCTCTCGGACGGGTACCGGGAGAAGGTCCATATCGCGACAAAAATGCCCGTCTGGGCCGTGGAGAAACCTGATGACATGGACCGGCTCCTCGATGAGCAACTGGAGCGGCTCCAGACTGACTATATTGACTTTTATCTCCTTCACGGGCTCATGAGCAAGACCTGGAACCAGGTGATTGACCTGGACGTGACCGGGTTCCTTGACCGGGCAATATCAGATGGTCGTATCAGGTATGCGGGATTCTCGTTCCATGATAACCTCCGGCTTTTTGAGGAAATCGTTAATTCCTATAACTGGACGTTCTGCCAGGTCCAGTACAATTACATGGATGAAGAGTACCAGGCTGGAACAGAAGGGCTCCGCTACGCACATGAATGTGGCCTTGGGATTATCGTCATGGAGCCACTCCGCGGCGGGATACTGACAAAGCAGACAGGGGCACAGAAAAAAATCTGGGCTGAAACCGGGGTAACCCGGGCTCCGGCGGATTGGGGGTTACGATGGGTATGGGACCATCCGGAGGTGACGGTGGTCCTGTCTGGGATGAGTACGCTCGGGCAGGTTAAAGACAATTCAGGGTATGCAAATCATGGAACGGCATCAACACTCACACCGGAGGAACTTTGCGTCTATGGAAAAATAAAAAGCGTGTACCAGGAAAAGATGAAAATCCCGTGCACGAAATGCGGGTATTGTATCCCCTGCCCGGGAGGGATCGCGATACCCGACTGTTTTTCAATGTATAATGATGCGTTCATCTATGATGATGTGGCCAATGCAAAACTGGTTTATGAGGCCTTTACGGGGTTTGGTGGTAAGGCGTCCTGTTGCCAGGACTGCGGGGTCTGCGAGAATTTTTGCCCGCAGCATATCTCTATCCGTAAATGTCTCAAAGAGGTAGTACGGCTATTTGGAACATGATGGGATGAATCCGCAGAATCAAGGGTCCTTGGAGAGAAAATCAATAATATTCGTTCAAAGTCCCGTGAGTTTTGGTATTAAGGAGTATCGCAATAAATCACCAGCTGATGTTTTTGCCCCTCCCTCTGTCGGCATTTTCGCTTTATAAACCCCCGACCATGTTCTCACTTCAGCAGGTACTAAACTTATACCAGAATAACCTCCATATATGGAAATGTGATGGAATGAGTGAAAACCCGATGGAAATTTTTGAGAACGAAGCACCGGAAGTTGCAAAGGCGTTCAACGGCCTGATCAAGTCACTCGTCGCCTCTAAAGGACTAGATACGAAGACAAAACAACTTATCTATATTGCAATGAAGGCCTCGATGGGGGACGATATGGCGGTGAAGGCGCATGTCCCTATGGCAAAACAGGCGGGTGCAACAAAAGAAGAAGTGGTTGATGCAATCCTGATGACCCTGACTGTGTCGGGGATCCGTGGGGTAGTGACATGCCTGCCTGGAGCCATGAAGCAGTTTCAGGATTCATAAACATTGTAGTCAGCTAAGTGTCCGTGAAATAATAAGCTAATCAATTTGGAGAAATTGTATAATTCCAT
>JBAXMF010000128.1:0-6593 GCA_037134435.1 Methanomicrobiales archaeon
TTATATGCTCACCTGCGATCTCCATATTCACACGAACTATTCCCGGGATGGGGAAAGCAGTATAGAAGATATTATACGCCGTGCAGAAGTAATCGGGCTTGATGCCATCGCAATCACCGATCATGACACGACAGAGGGGGCGAGGGCGGCCCTGAATATCTCCACAAAGGTCCTCATTATACCGGGGATCGAGATCTCAACAAAGCAGGGGCACCTCATCGCTCTCGGTACATTAACAGAATTCCCAAAAGGGCTGGATGTCCTTGAGACGATCGCCACTGCACGTGAACAGGGGGCAATCCTCGTACTGCCTCACCCGATTCACATGATGCGGCACGATGTCGCGTATCATTTCAGGAATGCACTCAGCTCGGTTGACGCCATTGAGGTCTTCAACAGCAGGTATATTGTGGGGGCTGCCAACCGAAAGGCCGCAAAATTTGCAAAAAAACTGGGGAAACCCTGCGTCGGTGGAAGTGATGCGCACAATGCCCGGTACGTGGGATATGGAAAGACCCTTGTCAACGCTGAACCCACCATCACCTCAATTCTCGAAGCAATCCGGAACGGGGATTCGGTTGCCACGGGAAGGATGACACCCCTCCGCACCTACACCCGCCAGTCGCTGAGAAACACATGGAAGAAACTGAAACGCCGGGTGTACCACAAGTAAAACTGGCATTCCGTGTCGCCTATCGTGGAGACCATTTCACCGGGTCACAGATGCAGCCTGGCTTTCGGACTGTTGAAGGGGAATTCATCGCAGCATGCGTACGCCTCGGGCTCTTCCCTGACTGGAGGGAGGCCCATTTTGCTGCAGCGGGGCGGACAGACAGGGGAGTCCATGCAACAGGCCAGGTCTTTTCATTCCTGACGGGAATACCGGACCGCGCTATTGCGGCCCTGAATTATCAGCTCCCACCGGACTGCTGGTGTACAGGCTATTGTATCGCCCGGCCCGGATTTCACCCCCGGTATGATGCAAAATTCAGGACCTATCGCTATTTCTTCCGCGAGCAGAACCTTGATGTTCACCGTATGGAAACCGCAGCGGCACTCTTCCGGGGAATACATGATTTTTCAGGTTTTGCACGTGTAGACAACAAAAATCCAATGCGAAAGGTCCTCGCGGCATCAATCGGAAGAGATGACGGCATAGTATACCTTGAGATCACCGCAGAGAGTTTCCTATGGCACATGGTACGCTGTATCGCAACGGTATTACGTGATGCCGGTGTTGGAGCCTGTGAAGTGACGAGCATTACTGAAAGGCTGGAGGGGAATTATTCCGGTGGCATCCACCCCGCTCCTCCGGAAGTACTTGTACTTTGGGATGTCGCATACGATATGCAGTTCACACCGTTACCCAGGGGGGAACGAAGACAGGGGACCATAAACGACTGGCAAGGCTATCACCGGGTTATGGCCACGATCTGCCGCATATTTTCTGGACATTGAAAAACTACCGCAAAAAAGCCCTGAACATTTTCTAAACGTGAATTAGAATAGACTGGTGACAGCTGGCCTGGGCGAAAGAATACAATACCTCCTGGAGTGTATTGGTACCATAATGAAATTTGATTGCACCCGGTGCGGAAAATGCTGCATGGTATCGGGAAAGCACATCCGTATTGAACGGAAGCTTGGGGAGAGGGACTACTATTGCCGGGATTTAATCTCAAACAACCTGGTCATGACCCATGTTGAGTCCCCATACCTGCCGGGATTTCGGGAAAAAGGTGGATACCAGGAGGATGAGGACCGATGCCACTTCCTGGTCAGGACCAGGGAAGGGTATGCTTGTGTGGTGTACAATACCCGCCCGTTATCATGCAGGGAGTTCAAATGCTGCCGTATGCGGGTATATCAAGGCGAAAAAAACCTCATCGGGACAATAAAAGGGAGGCGGAGCCTCTCAACCATGGACCCTGACCTCGAAAAGTTATGGAATGACCGTATCAGGTTACTCGGGATTGATGAGGACGGACAGTGGGACATGAAAGTGAAAAAAATCCTCGAAGATTCAGGTTATATCGTAGAATTATACATTTCGTGACGTACGAAACCACCAAATTTACAATACTAACAGGTTAATACCGGATAATCAACAACCATTATACTGAATAGAAATGACGGAAATCCCAAAAGAGGAGTATCTTTTCAAGTGTACCTCGGCCTGCGCCGGGTGCAGCTCTTCACTGGTGCTCCGGTATGTCCTCAAGGCAGCAGGCCCCGATACGGTCCTTGTCATGCCGGCATGCTGTACCAGTGTAATCCAGGGAATTTATCCCAATACCGCGATGAACGTCCCGGTCTATAATGTGGCTTTTGCTGCAGCTGCGGCATGTGCCTCCGGAATGAGTGCCGCGTTCCGTGCCGGGAAGAAAGCCACCAATGTCATTGTCTATGCAGGTGACGGTGGTACGGTTGACATCGGTATCCAGGCGTTATCAGGGGCCTTCGAACGCAGGACAGACTTTCTCTATATCTGCTACGATAACGAGGCATACGGAAATACCGGGATGCAGAGGTCAGGGGCAACACCCACCGGCGCACGGACCACCACCACACCCGGTGGAAAACCGGACACGAAAAAGGATATCGATCGGATCGTGGAAGCCCATGACCCCCCGTACATGGCAACCGCCTGCAGCGCATACCCGCATGACCTCTTTAAAAAGGTAACAAAAGCCCTCTCAATACGGGGACCCAAGTTTATCCATGTCCTTGCACCCTGCCCTCCCGGGTGGCGCTACCCGACCGAGCAGACAGTCGAAATGGGAAAGCTCGCCGTAAAGACAGGTATGTGGGTACTCTTCGAACGTGAGTATGGCAAGGTCACCATCAACGGGCCATCGAAAGCTGCGATGATAAAACCACTGCCTGTTGAGGAGTACCTCGGACCACAGGGACGGTTCAAGGGTATCAGCAGGGAAGCCGTCGATGCCCTTGTCTCACTCGCTCGAAGGAATGCAAAACGACTGTCACTTCAGGAGGAAGGCGTATGCTGACGATTGCAACCGGAAACAAGGCCGTGGCAGCTGCAGTGAAG
Source organism: Methanomicrobiales archaeon (assembly GCA_037134435.1). Classification (GTDB taxonomy): domain Archaea; phylum Halobacteriota; class Methanomicrobia; order Methanomicrobiales; family Methanospirillaceae; genus CAIKOD01. The sequence continues at coordinate 3,053 of JBAXMF010000128.1, forward strand.
CAGGTCTCACCGGAAGTGATTGCGGCCTATCCAATCACCCCCCAGACAGAAATTGTTGAGCAGATAGCCGAATATGTTACAAATGGTGAGCTGAAAAGCCAGTATATACCGGTGGAGAGCGAGCATTCCGCGATGGCCGCCTGCATCGGGGCAAGTATTACCGGTGCGAGGACGTTTACGGCCACCAGTTCACACGGTCTCCTCTACATGCACGAGATGGTGAACTGGGCGGCAGGTGGGAGACTCCCTATTGTCATGGCAAATGTGAACCGGGCCCTGGGTCCCGGCTGGAATATCTGGGCCGAACATACCGATTCCATGCAGGAACGCGACACGGGATGGCTGCAGGTATACGTCAGCACGGTGCAAGAGGCCTACGATACGACCCTGATGGCATTCCGGATTGCGGAACATCATGAGGTCCTCCTCCCGGTGATGGTCAACCTTGACGGGTTTTCACTCTCCCATATCAACCAGTCGCTTGAAACCGTGGATTTAGGAGATTTTATACCGCCATTACGTCTTCCCCACGCAATTGATGTGAAGAACCCGCGGGGATATGGCCCATTGACCGGGCCAGAAGAATATTTTAAATTCCGTTGGGATATCGAACGTTCGATGCGTGACTCAGTGAAGGTCATCGAGTCCACCGAAAAGGATTTTTCCCAGCGGTTCGGACGTTCATACGGGTTTACCGATGATTACCAGTGTGAGGATGCCGATGTAGTTATCGTATCAATGGGAACAATCGGAAAAGAAGCCGAAGTAGCTATCGATCTGCTCAGGAAGGAAGGGATCAGGGCCGGTTCGATGCGTATCCGCTGGTTCCGGCCGTTCCCGAAACTGGACCTTTCAGGGCGGGACGTTGTCGTGATAGACCGCGACTATTCCTTCGGTTACGGAGGAATTCTCGCTGAAGCAGTCAGGTCAAAATGCAGGGCTGAACCTTTTAGCGTAATCGCCGGGCTTGGTGGACAGGAAGTGACCTATGACGATATTGCAGGTTTCATCCGGGGCAGACGACCTGGCGAAGAGTCCTGGTTCGGGGTGACACCTGATGTATGAAATACGGATCCATTCACGGGGCGGACAGGGCGGGGTCACCGCGGCCAAGCTGCTCGCACTCGCCGCGTTCAGGGACCACAAGTACGCAACAGCCTTCCCGTTTTACGGGGCGGAACGGAGGGGGGCACCCGTGGTCTCATTCGTAAGAATTGACGAGAGCCCGATCAGGGTGTACAGCCAGATCAAAAAGCCGGACCTTATTGTTGTCCTCGATAACAGCATCATGGACGTTGTCGATGTCCTGCACGGCCTGAGGCCAGGCGGGAAAGTGCTCCTGAACGGCACCCTGCCCCATGATATGAAAGGCTTCCAGACGCTTTCCGTAGACCTGACGACGATTGCACTCAGTTTAAACCTGGTGGTGGCAGGGAGCCCGATCCTGAACACCCCGGTAATCGGTGCACTTGCAAAAATGGGGATTGTATCTATGGATTCCGCAAAGCTTGCGATCTCTGAAATGTTTTCAGATGACAGAAATGTAAAGGCTGCAGAAGCCGCGTACATGGAGCTGGTCCTATGAGGCAACGTCTTGCGCTGAGTATACCAACAGTCGGTGCGTGCGGGAAGACAGGGTCATGGCGTGTGTTCCGACCGGTTGTGGACAAGGAAAAATGTAACCAGTGCGGACTCTGCGAGATGTACTGCCCTGACCAGGCAATTAACGAAGAGTTGGAAATTGACCTCGGGTTCTGCAAGGGGTGTGGGATTTGCGCCAATGAGTGCCCGAAAAAGGCCATTGCCATGGTCCGTGAAGAAAAGTAATTACCACCAAATGTACCCCTGAGTTCCGGGTACTTACCCCATCATTTATTTTCTTTTTTCATCTGCTGACCCATCTGGTTATTATCGAAAACAGGTATCAGGCATTTCCAAAAAAATAAGCCATGGCTTGTAGCCAGGTAACAGTCAGGATTAAAAAAACGGTTGGGGGAGGGGGAATTAATAGTCGCCCATTCCACCCATGTCGCCCATTCCACCCATTCCGCCCATTCCACCGGGAGGCATGCCTCCGGGTGGGGCAGCGGACTTGGATGAGGCAATTACGTCATCGATCCTCAGGATCATGATGGCTGCTTCTGCAGCGCTGGCAATTGCCTGGGTCTTTACACGCAGGGGCTCGACGACGCCGGCCTTCTGCATGTCGACAGTCTTGCCTTCGAATACATCGAGGCCGAAAGTCTTCTTGCCCTTCTCGTGGGCTGCACGGATCTCGACAAGCATGTCGATCGGGTCGAGTCCTGCATTCTCTGCAAGAGTCCTCGGGATGATCTCGAGTGCATTTGCAAATGCCTCGATGGCGAGCTGTGCTCGGCCACCAACACTTGCGGCATACTCACGGAGACGGAGCGAGAGTTCTGTCTCGGGTGCTCCGCCACCGGCAACGCACTTTCCATCTTCAACGACAACGCTGACGACGCGGAGTGCATCTTCCATGGCACGGTCAAGTTCGTCGACGACATGCTCAGTGCCACCGCGGATAATGATCGATACTGCCTTTGGATTCTTGCACTGCTCGACAAAGATCATCTCTTCGCCTGATACCTTCTTCTCCTCGACAAGGCCGGCATGTCCGAGCTCTTCCTTGGAGATGGCATCGATACTTGAGACAAGGTTTGCACCCGTTGCACGCCCGAGTTTCTCCATGTCACTCTTCTTGACACGGCGTACCGCAAAAATACCTGCCTTTGAGAGGTAGTGCTGTGCAATGTCGTCAATACCCTTCTGGCAGAAGAGCACGTTTGCGCCGCTTGCTGCAATCTTATCGACGATGTTCCGGATCATCCGTTCCTCTTCGTCGAGGAACGCCTGGAGCTGGTCGGGGCTTGTAATATTGATCTCTGCGTCGACTTCGGTCTTCTTGAACTCGACTGCTGCGTTGAGGAGGAGGATCTTCGCCTTGGTTACCTTCTTCGGCATTGCGGGGTGGACTCTCTCCTTGTCTATCAGGACGCCTTCAACAATCTCGGAATCATCGATTGACCCGCCGACTTTCTTCTCTACCTTGATATAATCGGTGTCAACGGTGCCGTCATCGTCAGCAACCATGGTGACTGCCTTTACAACGAGGTCACAGAGCTTGTCTTTCGATGCTTCTGCGCCCTTTCCAGTCATTGCGGTCTCAGCGATCTTCTTGAGCATTGCAAGGTCACCGGGCTTGATGGTGATGGCAATCTCTTTTAAGATCTCCTGTGCCTTTTCGGCGGCCATGCGGTACCCTGCTGCAATAACGGTTGGGTGGACGTCCTGTTCAAGGAGGTCTTCCGCACGTTTCAGGAGTTCGCCTGCTATAACGACGGCTGTGGTTGTCCCATCGCCTACTTCGTCATCCTGGGTCTTCGCGACCTCGACCATCATCTTTGCCGCTGGGTGCTCGATGTCCATCTCTTTGAGAATGGTCACACCGTCATTGGTGATGACGACATCCCCGATGGTGTCGACGAGCATCTTGTCCATTCCTTTTGGACCGAGAGTGGTG
>JBAXMF010000129.1:0-6540 GCA_037134435.1 Methanomicrobiales archaeon
TGATCCAGCGGGAATCATTTTCTGAAATTCCTCCACGGGTTGAATATTCTTTGACAGAAGATGGAAAACAGCTGTGTGAAGCAATTATTCCGTTGATTCAATGGGCTGAGAAGAGAGATAACCTCCACTTGAAGAACTGTCATGCAACCTGCCAAAGTACCTGTTGCCCTTCAAAACAAAATAGGAGTGAGAAACACAGTTAATTTAAGATTGGTCAGGTATTGTCAGCCTTGACATAACCGGTCCTGTGAATATCAGACTCAAAATACGAAAGATTGGTTTGTGATTCATCCCATGGGGACATGGTCTGTAAAGTTGATTCAGATCCTCCCACTGGCAGGTAGTCCACAATGCACGATTCAGGCAATACAGCATGACAGTATGAGCATTTGTAGGAACTTCTGGAATGTTGTGAACGATAGAGACTTGGCCTTTTACAGCACGGACAAAGCGGGATTGGACCTTCAAGATTCATACATTGTTGTGGGGGGATGAATGGTATGAACTCATGGCGTGTGCGGGGTGAAAGTAATGATTTAAACACTATCGTATCCTCTTCTTTATATTCGAATACTATCCAGAGAAACGTATGAATCTCAAAAGCAGCACTATGGCTTGTAATTATTGTAAATATTCTGTTGTTTTCTTACATTATGATATATTACCCATACCGCTGTAATGAGATCGTGATATTATCCGGTGGACCTATTACCTGCGGCTTGAATGCAGGTGCATACCTGCTAGCGATCATAATGAGTGTGGTTGCCGCAGGAGCTGCAATAATTCTTATTGAGGAGTGAATTTTTTTCTAATTTCCATATCAAATCCCCGAAAAGAGGATGCCCCTGGATTTATGGGATGTATTTACCAAAGTTCTGCAGGAAAGAAGGGTTGAACCTGAAGCATTTCGCTTTGACCAGGCAGAAGCAGTAATTTAGTCCGGTTAGAAAAGGTATCTCTCTATTCAGACCCGGATTTCTTCAATCGTTGAGTTGTTCAAATCATCCCGTAAGAAGACCCAGCTTTTTATCATGGTCCTTAAGATGACCGACTCATGATCGATTTTATCGCAGATACCGGTTACGAGCTTTCCGTTGGGTAATGAGATCTGGTATCGGTGTCCAATCCGCATATTCATCATGCTCATGTTGCTCAGAAAATAAGTCCGTCCGGGATCTTTAATATCATTCTGGAATTGACAAAATTGACCGTAATCCGGATAATTGGCTCAATGGTATTCGTTAAGGGGCCCTTTGGTCCACTTGACGACAACCCTATCCAAACACCCTTCACTTTCACACCACGCCCGGTCTAACTCTAATACCGCACAGTTGATATGATCGTGTCCGATGATGCAGTACCTCAACATGGAAGAGACACTATTTTGCGACCGTGAAGTATTCGAGAACGATTTTGTTCCAGAAATATTCAGGTTCCGTAACGTCCAGGCCCGTAACATCGTCTCCGCTATCCGGCCGGGAGCAAATGGCAGTCGCCCGCTTACCCTGTTAATCCATGGTCATCCGGGTACCGGTAAGACAACCGTAGTCCGCCGGATCTTTTCTGAAATCAGGGCGACCGATCAGCACTTTATTCCCGTATATCTCAACTGCCATGCTGAACGAAAAAAGTTCGACATCTTTACCAGGATATACAAGGAACTTCATGGCCATACTCTCCACGTCACGGGGCAAACGGCAGACCAGGTGCTCGAAAAAATCGCAAGGAGAGTACATGAAAGGGAGGCGGTCCTTCTGGTATGTTTTGACAATGCGGATGCCCTGCTGCCAGGATATCTGCTCAAAAATATTATCTCCCCTCTCATGAGTCTCTTTAAGGAATACCCGAAAGGGAGAGTGGTTTTCCTCCTGATGATGAGCACATTGAAGGTTGATGAAAGGCAGGCCCCTGATTCCTGCATCATCTCTGTCCTCCGGCCCAGGGAAGTCTATTTCCCGCAATACAAAAAGAGGCAGGTCCGAGAGATCCTCCACGACCGGGTCCAGGCCGGGCTTAACCCGGGAGTCATATCTGACGAAGTGTTCACATTTCTTATCCGCCACCTCGTGAAGTGTGGGGATATGCGGGTAGGAATAGACCTGGTGAAGCGGAGCGTGATGTCCGCGGAGCGGTATGGACGTTCCTCGGTAACCGAAGAGGATATCACGACTTCATTTGAGGCATCCGGGTATTTCGTGACTGACCGGGTTGAGTGTGAAGACTAAAAAAATTGGTAACTTATGTTAATATGAACTGTGCAATGGTAACACCGAACGCAAAGGAACTGGATAACAATACGGTGAAATGAAAATCCGGCTCATATACATGGGAGATGAATGTCTGGATCAGTTCATTCCTCCTTCTCCTTGTGATCCCGAAGGATCACCCGGCACGAGGAGATACAAACTCATCGCTTCTTTCCCTTTTCTGTGTAACTGGCAAGGAAAAACCCCGCAAGGAGAGCACCGACCATAAGTACCAGGCCAAAACCCGGAGTACGTGAAGGGCTGGTGGAGACAGGCGAACCCACGGATCCTGATTCTATGCCCAGGAAAATGTTCCCTTTCCCGGCAAAGGAAGCAGTACCCAGCCACGTCATATTCCGGCCGTCCAGCTGGACGAAATTCACATAGGTTTTTGGGGAAACTGATGAGACTGTCCTGGTTGTCGGATCGAGCACCATAATCCGATATTTTGACATACCTTCCATAACAGTCCACGCAACACGGGTCTTGTCGGCTGCCTGGGGAGAAAATACGGCACTTTTTTCAGATTTGGAAAGGGTTTCTATGATGTCCCCGGTCAAAGGATTGATAAGGGTTGTTTTTCCCGTTGAGATCGTATACAGGCAGAGCTCGCTATATTGTTCTTTGAAGGATTCGACGGTCACATCTTTTCTATATAACACGTAATTGTCGCCGAGTGCAGATCCAAAGATATTCTCACGGATTTTATTATCGGACGATGGGGCAAAAACGGTTGTGGTGGCCCCGGTAGAGGTTTTGTACAGGAGAAGGTTTGACGTGTTTGTTTCGGAATAAAGAATATATTCGCCGTTATATCCAACCCCGGCAGTATGTATGGTGCTGATACCGGGGACCTTCAAGGAGTTTCCGGTCTCAATATCGGTAAGGATAATCGAACTCTCGAATGAATTATTCGTACTCTCTGACCAAATCACATGCTTTCCTGACACTTTGGGCCATGCTGCACCAGGGGAAGTCCGGAGAAGGGAAAGATTTTTTTCCGCAATCGAATAGAGAAAGATCCTGTTCGGTATATCGGCAGTTGATTCCAACGGGAGTTCACTGAACCATACGACATAATTTCCATCAATATTTTCGCCGGTTAGCAGGGACCCAGGGTCTGACGTGGCAAGCCGTATCTGATCACCGCTGGATTGTGAATACAGCTGGATTACCCGTTGCGACTTCTCGAGCATCGGCTCACCGATAGATCCTGAGTATACTACGTGATCTCCCGAAACATCCGCATGTATACCGAAAATCTCCGGGTCCGAGACGATTTTATAGTTCCAGGTGGCGTCTGCACCCACGGGCGATATAAGCAGGAAAATTAAAAGGCCTATAAGGCCGGCGATTCCTGGTAGGTTCCATGTTCTGCCAAGCATGGCAGTTACGTTCAGCTGTCCCGGTCTAAATATGTGTGGTTATACCATTCAAATCCTGACATATCTGGCCAGGCGTTTCTGGTGGCCTGGACCTGTTCGATGACTGCCTTTTATTACAACCAGGTACCAACCATCATCATTTATCATCGTACTTATTTCCCGGACTTCATTTCTTTTTTTACCCGTCCATAGGGGCACACCCAGAGGCACATTCCGCAAACTGATACGCCAGTTCGCTTCTCTTCAGCTTTGAAAAAACGGTCGCAGGCTCTTGCATCGAAACGGGCCTCCCTCGGCTTATCTTTGTCGAATAATCGACCGGTAAATGCCTGCACCGGGCAGGCATCTACACATTCCTGGCACTCCCCACATCTGCTTTCCATGGGTGTTCCGGTTGGTGCAAGGGGTGCATCGGTGAGCACCGTCACCCACCGGACCCGCGGCCCATGATCAGGTGTAATAAGGAGGCAGCTCCTGCCGATCCACCCAAGACCGGCGAGATGAGCCGCAAGCTTCTGTGAAAAGGGCCCGCAGATCCGGGCGTCATCCGTCCTCCGGGATGCAGCGACCGGAAAAGCCCTGAATCCTGCCCCCTGGAGTACATTTGCCACCCGCAGCGCCATATGGTCGAGAGCAGCGTTCACGACATCATAGGCATGGTGCCGGTAGAGGATACCTCCCCCGTTTCTTTCACGGCCAGGCAGCAATTCCACGATGGTGTCGGGGAGGGAAATCCCCATCGTTACACCGGTCGGGTACGCTGCTATCTCTGGTCCGCCCTGGCTAAGAATAAAATCCCGGGCCCCGGCCAGGTCCGCGATACCAAAATAGTCTGCCCCGAGTGATTCTGCGAGTGATTTGATGACGCTCCCGGTATCCATGACATCTCCTGTACCAGCTATGTTGGAATGCAAATATAATTAAATGTGAATGGACCAATCCTGGTTATTCCCGGGGTGACCCCTGACCGTTTCTTTTTTCCCTGGCTGTGGACCGCCATCTGGTTTTTACGTAGTGCCAGAAAAGCTGGTATCGCCAACCCGGGTTATCCTATTGCCAACCACCTGAAGGTAACTGGTACAACACCGCATAAAACTCCCCGTAAAAGTGATCCAGGAGAATATATGCCCTATCTGGATAGGAATAGTATTTGAATTCCAATACTGTGCACCGGATGTAATCCTGTTACCAACGTGATCTGATTATCCAGGACCCGATGATCAGATATTTTTTCCGGCAGAATCGTTCCTATGCCAAAAAAGACCTGGTGTTCTTTTCAAGGTTATTATCGATTACCCGTTGAACAACAAGAGATGCGGGAAACCCCGGACCCTGGTCCGTAATCGTTTCCAGGCGATGATTGCCAAAAAAGACCCAATCCCCCTTTATATGCTACCGTCACGTTTATCTGTTCCGTTCATTTCCAAAGTACCTCCCGCTCAGCCTTATATCCGCATTTTTGCTACGTTCTCCTGCAAAAGGCAATTGCCAGTTTTTGCAGGAATGAAAAAAAACATGGAACAACACGCGGTCAGCCGGGAATCAACCGGTGCCTGTGAACGCCGAATCGGCTTTACTGGCAATACTTGGTTCTTTTTCTGGAAAGGGCCCTGTAAATTTGTGGACGGAGAAGTGCAGAAGAACAACGTGGGCTCCCCCGGGACCAGTACATCTTCGACAACGTCAGGTGCGAAGAGCCTCAGGTATCCTCACCCCGAATGGTAAAAAACATATGGGTGCCGGGCCTGCAACCAGGGCCTTCGGAGGTGGGCTGATGGCGTTCGGATCCCATACTACGGAACCGGTGCCGCTCTACCTCATCCCGCAGACCGTCGCGGAGGAGGTCAGGAAGTATGGTGACTCCATCGCCGAGGTCCGGGTACGAAGGACTTCCGGTCATTGTTACCTCATTAACATCAGGCACGAGGTCCGGGGTGAACGGCATGAATGAGCCCGGCACCATCTCCACCGGGGAGAACGACACCGTTCTTATCGATGTCGAAGGCGAATCATACCGCATCGCCCCGGAAGATGCAAGGGCGCTTATATTTCAGGGCCGGGTGGTCCCGGTGGTCCAGGTCAGGCGGAAGATCCGTCCCGGAGGCGAACAAACGCAGGCCCTTTCCATCGAGGGGCATGCAGCGATGAACCGGGCTGGCAAGGCAGTCCTCATCTTCACACGGGCCGGGTATTACATCATCCCGTTCATGAGCTTCCGGAAGGTAGCGGATGGCGAAGTCGTATCGGCCCCGCTCTTCCCGCTCCGCCCGGATACGGACGGGGGCATGGTATGACTGGCGGGATTGAGTGGTCCCTTACCACTCTCTTTCCAAAGGACGGGATTGTCGAACTCCGGGCCCTGGCGGACCGCGGTTGTCTTACCCGTCCCGGGAAGGCCCCTGAGGACCAGGTTGATCGGGCGGTTGCCCTGCATTCCCGGCTGGATGGCGTAGACGATATCTTTCATCTGGGCCTCGCGGAAATTGAATATTTCGGGGACGAAATCGATTTCAAAGGCGTCCCGGTTGCGGAAAAGTGACTCTTCCAGGCTGGTGTAGTTCTTCATTGGACTTGATAATCTCATCGTTGTGTATATAGACCTGGGGCAGAGGTGGGGTGAAAGTGATGATCTGCATTTATAGCTTGTTATCGGGTTGGGTTCGCCCGGTAATCGCGGTAAATCAGTTATTTTTACTAAAATATCCCCGGTAACGTTACGTTCTTTAATTTCCCCCATGAATATCATTCAGAATTGGTCATGAGCGTGATGTTGACGGAGACAATTACGGTCCCGCTGTGGGCGGCACTCCAGGTAGCGAAATGGAGAAAGAGGGTTGTTCCGAGGTGGAAACGATGGCGTTTGCGGAACCCTGATCGGGATAAGGAGCAAAGGAAGGCCTATTATTGGC
>JBAXMF010000130.1:0-6534 GCA_037134435.1 Methanomicrobiales archaeon
GAAAAAACTCTAAATTTGCAGATCCCCCTACTTCTCGCAGGATTAACGGGACTGTTGTTCCTTGCCGGGACCAATATGAAACGGCTGGCCAGGAAATATTCGAAATGAATTATTTAAAAACTCCATCCTGCCCCACGTCCCCATCCACGTGTCCATCTGCACATTCACGTTCCTGGCCTTCCCCCCCCGTTCACGTGGTATTCCCTGGACCTCCCTGGTGCACCGTGAGAACAGGCGGCAAAGACTTCGTTGCGGTACTCTTCGTCATCCCCGGCATCTCGTTGTGGGGACCCGGGTTTGATGACCGGCACGTAAAAATCTAAATCAGAGTTCTTCCGGGATGGAAATGGTCGCGTTGTGGAATCCGGAAAATGATAAGGCGAAATAAAGCCATATTATCAGATGAATCTGGATAAAGTCGCTTAAAAAAGCCTAATTTCCCACCAAAACCAAACGGGGGGAAATGCGGCCGATTTAAACGAACGGGAACGGATGATCTACGGTTGGGTGGGTAAACAATACCGGGCCTGGCTTAACCCTTTCCCTTGAGATCCTCACCATCACCGGCATCACGATCACCGGGACCGGCGAAATGGGGAAAGGGGCACGGTTCGAAATTTCTGTGCCGAAAGGCTGTTATAAGTTAAAAAGAGAAGATCAGGTGTAAGATGAAAAAAAGGCGCTGGCTGAAGAACTGATAACCTGAAGGGTACATGAGATCAGATCATCCGACTTTGCAGCTTTCAGACTGGCCGGGACCGGGAATTTTTACCCTGAACTATTGCAGATGATAACCTAATAGTGAGATTATGAACAAAAACCAGATCCTTGGACTCCTTGTTATTGTTATTATCCTCGCCGGTGCAGGAGCCTGGTACCTGCAGTCCGTGCAGCAACACACACTCTCGCCTGCAAAACATATTACAATCGATCCAAGTCCCACTTCGGCATCCGCCCTGTTGCTGGTAGCCAAAGACCAGGGTTATTTTGCTGGGCACGGTCTGAATGTCACGTTCAAAAGTACTCCTTCAGGCTCAGTCGCCATGCAGGACCTCCAGGATCGCAACATTGATTTTGTTCTGGTAAATGAGTATTCCCTTTCAGAGCCCGTCTTGTATAACAAATCATTGCGGGCGATCGGTACACTTTCAGAATCTAATACCATTTATATCGTCGCTCGCAGGGATAGGGGAATCGTTCGGATACAGGACCTTGAGGGGAAAAAAATCGGCGTTACGAAGGGTTCCATCACAGAATATTTTATGAACAGGTTTTTTGTATTGAACGGCCTTTCATCGGGCAATGTCACCGTAACCTATCTTCCCCCCGCATCAATAGTGGATGCGCTTGATAGTGGAGATATCGACGCAGCGGTCTCCTTTGAGCCCTACGTATACCAGATGCGGCAGAAGATGAGAGAAAATGTGCTGGTCTGGCCAGCCAATCTTGGCCAGTATGCACAATTTTCCCTGGTCTGTAGTGAGATCACCCTGCAGGAACACCCGGAGATCGTAGAGGCGGTGCTGGCATCGGTCCTCCAGGCGGAGACCTATGTCAATTCCCACCAGGAAGAAGCAAAAAAAGTAACCCGGAGGCTGACAACCTTTGATGATCAGTACTTGGACCAGGAATGGCAGAACCATCATTTTTCCGTTGGTCTTTCCCAGTCGCTTATCACTTCCATGGAAGACGAGACCCGCTGGAGGGTCCGCCGGAATCTGACCAATGCGACGGATGTACCTGATTTCTCAAAATATATCTCCCCAGGCACCCTGTACAGATTGAAACCTTCAGCAGTTACTCTCATCCGGTGAGGTCTGGTATGGTCGTGGAACGATGAAAATCAAAACACAGGTAGGTATCAGCCTCATCATCTTTGTCGCCCTGGCTGCTCTGATAATTTTCTCGGTCTACGTCATTAACAGCCAGTTTTCCGAGCTGGAAAAAAAGCAGCAGTTCATTGACCGGATTGAAACCTCCTCCTTTGACCTCTACTACCTGGAAAATGATTATATTGTCCACGGCGGGATACAGCCGGTAGAACGGTGGTATGCAAAATACGCTACGCTTACCGCGCAGTATCAGGAACTCACCGTAAACAATCCTTCCCAGCAGGCCGTACTCAATGATATATTCGTCCACCATCGGGACCTGAATACATCCTTTTCCAACCTGGTAGCCGTGGCAGGCGATGTGAAGGGAAAGGAGCCCATTGGGGTAAGCCAGGAATTGAAAGGATTTTATGAGAGCACATTAGCAGGGCAGATGCAGACATTGCTGTCCCGGTCGTCCGAACTTTCGGAACTGGTGAAAACCGAAGCCCTTGAGCTCAAACAGAGAATGATCCTGGTTATTTCATTCTCAATCGGATTGCTCATGCTCTTTGTCCTGCTCATTTATCTTTTCATCAACCGCTCGGTGCTCATATCCATTTCTGCGCTCCAGAGTGGATCTGAACGTGTCGGATCGGGTGACCTGGATACAAAAATTGAGATCACAAGCAACGATGAACTGGGTACCCTGTCCCTGGCATTCAACGATATGTCAACAAGTCTGAAGAATTCGCGGACTTTGCTGCTCGCTTCCAACGTTGAACTTGAAAGAAAGAACCAGGAACTTATGGCGGCCAACGTACAGCTGACTGTCGCTGAGAAAGAACTTAAATTCCAGTTCTATGCACTCGCAGAGAGCGAGGAGAAGTTTCGTGGCATCTTTGATCACATAAATGACGGACTCCATATCCATGAGATTGGACCTGGCTGCAAGCCGGGAAAATTCCTCGAAATAAACGAAGTCGCCTGCCGGATGCTGCAGTATACCCGTGAAGAGCTGCTGGATTACGGGCCCCTTGATTTTGTCACTGACTTCCACAGCCGGCCTCTCGATGAGATCACCGGCGAATTATCCACGATTGGGCATTCGATCTTCGAGACCGAGCACCGGAGAAAAGACGGGACCGTGCTTCCGGTCGAGGTAAATACCCACGTGGTCACCCTCCAGGGAAAACGGGTGGCCGTCGGGGTGGTCCGGGATATCACTGAGCGCAAATTAATGGAAGCGACACTCCTCAAGGTGAACCTGAAGCTCAACGTAATCTCCCAGTTAACACGAAAAGATTTGTCCAACCAGACCTTTGTCCTGAGCAGCTACCTTGAGCTGGCACAAAATCAGTTAACCGGGCAGGACCCGGTTATTGTAACCCTGCAAAAAGGTGCGGACGCGGTCCGGTTAATCCAGGAGACCATTGAATATTCGAAGGATTACCAGGACATGGGGGCAAAACCCCCGACCTGGCAGAATGTGAAGATGACGATGTTGTTCGGGCTCTCTCATATATTCATCGGGGATATCCAGCACAGCCTTGAAACAGAAAACCTTGAAATCTTTGCAGATCCCCTGCTGGAAAAGGTGTGTCAGCGCCTCTTCGAGAACTCCGTGAAGCATGGTGACCATGTCACCAGGATCCGGGTCTGGCACACGGTGACCCCTGGTGGGGCCACCATTGTGTTTGAAGACGACGGTGTAGGGATCCCGCAGGAGAAGAAGGCGCAGATCTTTTTACGCAGCGACGGGACCCGTGCATCGAGGGGGAGTCTCATCTTTGTGCGGGAGATCCTCGATATCACCGGCATCACGATCACCGAGACCGGGGAGCCGGGCAAGGGTGCCCGGTTTGAAATGATGGTGCCGAAAGGGGCGTGGCGTTCAATAGGGAATGATACATAATGGCAGATACAATCCGGGTCCTCTATGTCGATGATGAACCCGGTCTTCTTGACATCGGAAAGCGGTTCCTTGAGAAAGATGGTGCATTTACCGTCGATACGCTCACTTCCGTCAAGGCGGCACTGGAGCAGCTGGACACGGAGCAGAATGACGCCATCATTTCAGATTACCAGATGCCTGATATAGATGGAATTGCGTTCCTCAAACAACTCAAGGCATCAGGGAATATCACTCCCTTTATCATCTTTACCGGAAGGGGCAGGGAAGAGGTGGTCATTGAGGCACTCAACGAGGGAGCCGATTTTTATCTCCAAAAAGGCGGCGAGGCGAAGGCCCAGTTCGTGGAACTCTCGCATAAGATCCGAACGGCTGTAACAAGGAAGCATGCGGAAGCGGAACTCTTAAAGAAAAACGAAGAGCTTAATGCATCCTATGAGCATATCGCCGCGGGTGAGGAGGAACTCCGGGCCAATTTAGACGTACTGATATCACAGGAACGGGCACTGCGGGAGACTGAACAGCGGTACCGGAATATTGTTGAGGACCAGACCGAATTCATCTGCCGGTTCCTTCCCAATGGCATGCATATCTTTGTCAATGATGCCTATTGCCGGTACTTCGGTGTAACCCGGGAACAAATTATTGGCAAACGGTTCAGGCCGATCATCCATTCAGATGACCGGGAAGCGGTATCCGGGTTTTTTGCCACACTCACACCCAAAAATCCTGTTGGGTCTATTGACCACCGGATCATCATGCCGGGTGGGGACATTCGCTGGCAGCGGTGGAGTGACCGGGCAATATTTAATGACAAAGGAGATGTCGTCGAGTACCAGTCTGTCGGCCGGGATATCACTGAACAGAAAGAGGCGGAAGAGGCCATTAAAAAAAGCAAGGCCCAACTGACCGCTATTATCCAGGGTTCACCCATCCCGAAGTTCGTCATTGACAAAGACCACCTTGTAATCCATTGGAATAAAGCGCTTGAAGGGTACAGCGGGATATTGGAAAAAGAAATTGTTGGCACAAAACAACACTGGCGTGCTTTTTACAAAGAAGAGCGCCCCTGCCTGGCGGACCTCCTTTTGGATGGTGTAGTTGAGAAGATCCCGGGGTGGTATGCGGGAAAATATGCCAAGTCAAAACTTATTGATGACGCCTATGAAGCAACGGATTTTTTTCCCCATATGGGTAAAGCAGGGATATGGCTCTTTTTCACTGCGTCGGTAATTACGGATGATGATGGGAACATACTTGGTGCCGTAGAAACACTCGAAGATGTCACAGAAACGCACCTTAAAACAGAAGAATTAAAAGATGCCTACCAAAAAATGCGGGCTACCTTTGACCAGGCGAAACTGAACGAGGAGAGATACCGGAACGTTGTCGAGGACCAGACGGAGTTCATCTGCCGTTTTCTCCCGGATGGCGCCCATATCTTTGTGAACGATGCCTATTGCCGGTACTTTGGTGTAGCGCGGGAAGATATCATCGGGCAGCGGTTCAGTCCGGTCCTCTATGCCGATGACCGCAAAACGGTTGCTGCTTTTTTTGCCACGCTAACTCCAAAAAAGCCTGTCGGGACGATTGACCACCGTATTGTCATGTCGGATGGAACCGTGCGGTGGCAGCACTGGAGTGACCGGGCAATTTTTGATGACAATGGGACTGTAGTAGAGTACCAGTCTGTGGGCCGGGATATCACTGAACAGAAAGAGGCGGAAGAGGCCATTAAGAGAAATGAGGCCCAATTGACCGCTATTATACAGAGTTCCCCCATCCCAAAGTTTGTCATAGATAAAAATCACTGCGTTATCCATTGGAATAAAGCGCTTGAAGGATACAGCGGGATATTGGAAAAAGAAATTGTTGGCACAAAACAACACTGGCGTGCATTTTACAAAGAAGCTCGCCCCTGCATGGCAGACCTTCTGGTCGATGGTACTATCGGGAAGATATCCCAATGGTATGAGGGGAAGTACAGCACATCAAAATTTATTGAAGGTGCCTATGAAGCAAGAGACTTTTTCCCGGAACGGGGGAAGAGTGGGAGATGGTTGTATTTCATTGCAACACCGATCAGGGATACAGAAGGGAATATTATCGGTGCGGTGGAATCAATCGAGGACATCACCGAGAGCAAAATGGCAGAAGATGCGCTTCGGGAATCCGAACGCAGAGTGACGGATATCATAAGTTTCCTGCCTGATGCAACCCTTGTCATTGATAAAAATGGGACGATCCTTGCATGGAATCATGCAATGGAGGAGATGACCGGTGTTCCTGCAGAACAGATGATCGGGAAAGCGAATTATGAATATGCTCTCCCGTTCTACCACGAACGGCGTCCGATAACGGTCGATCTCGTCCTTCACGATGACCCGGCTGTTGTTGCAAAATATCCGGTCATAAAAAGGGAAGGCAAATCCCTGTATTCCGAGATATTTATCCCGCACCTCAATGAGGGGAGGGGTGCACACCTCTGGTTTACGGCCTCCCCGCTCTATGACACAGCCGGGAATATTACGGGTGCAATCGAATCCATCCGGGATATCACCGAACGGAAGAGGGCGGAGGAGGCACTCCGCGAGAGCGAGGAACGATATCACGATGTTATCGAGGACCAGACTGAATTCATCTGCCGGTTCCTCCCGGACGGCACCCACATTTTTGTTAACGATGCCTATTGCCGGTATTTCGACAAGAAACCGGAGGAGATCATCGGGCGCCGGTTCAGACCCGTAATCCCTTCGGAAGACCGGGAAATTGTTTCCCGGCATATGGCCTCATTAACCCTGCAACACCCTG
>JBAXMF010000131.1:0-6506 GCA_037134435.1 Methanomicrobiales archaeon
ATCTCGCTGGTGATTTTCGTGGCGCGGGCATCGAGAGCACCACGGAACATTCCGGGGAATACCAGTGCATTGTTGATCTGGTTCGGGAAATCGCTCCTCCCTGTCCCTGCAATGGCTGCACCGGCAGAAAGTGCAATATCAGGCATAATCTCAGGTACAGGGTTTGCCATTGCAAAGACGATCGGGTCATCATTCATTGAACTGACCATCTTTTTTGTAATAATCCCTGGTGCAGAGACTCCTATGCATACATCCGCACCTTCCATCGCCGTTGCAATGTCCCCGGATCTGCCCTGGCGGTTCGTCTCATCAGCGAGGATAAATTTGTATTTATTGGCGTAAAGCCCCTCCCGCTGCCGGTGAATGATGCCTTTGGTATCACAGACAATGATATCGTGGACCGAACGGCAGTAATCCGGGTTGTACCCGATACATTTCAGGAGCCTGGCAGTTGCATATCCTGCAGCCCCTGCGCCGCAGATGGTAATATTGAGGTCCTCAAATTCCTTTCCCGTCACCTTGCAGGCATTCAGGAGCGCCGCCAGTATGACGATTGCCGTGCCGTGCTGGTCATCGTGCATGACCGGTATACCAATATCCTGCAGCGCTTCCTCGACTTCAAAACATTTCGGCGCGGCGATATCCTCGAGGTTGATCCCGCCAAAAACTGGTGCAATATTCTTTATGTCATCGGCAAAACCTGCATGGTAATGCTCAAAACATATGGGGAAGGCATCGATATCGGCAAATTTCTTGAACAGAATTGCCTTTCCTTCCATGACGGGGATCGCTGCATACCCACCGATATTTCCAAGCCCCAGGACGGCCGAACCATCCGTAACGATCGCAATGGTGTTTGCTTTCAGGGTATACCGGTACGCAAGGTCCTTGTCCTTTTCAATTTCCCTGCACACCGCGGCAACTCCGGGTGTGTACGCCCGTGCGAGGTCTCTCCTGGTCCTGAGCGGGACCTTGGAACGGATTTCCAGTTTTCCCTGTTTCCGCTCGTGGAGTTCGAGGGCTTCCCGGTACACATCTGCCTTTTTCTGGTTACTGGTATCTTTTTTCGTCATCCGCAAGAGCTCCCTACCCTGCATTGAATGAGCGCCTTCTCCCTACTATAATGTTACGGTACGACAACCCTGGAGATGGTAACCCCTGGCTCCCAGTTACCACGTTTGACCATTTACAGTATATCGTTCACTGACACAGTCTTTCGGTTATAACCCCCGTAACCGGAAGCCATAGTTCGGCCGCATCACAGTTTGATGGATACTCACATGGGACCTGTTCCACCCCTGGCTGCCATATCGAGGGAAAACTCGATCTCACGCCATGCCCTGTCGAGTAGCCCCTGGTAATAGGCCAGATCGAACCCTTCGGCCTCCCATGAAAGGTCTACGGCCCATTTTCTGGCATCACGGACGACATACCCGATCTCCATCCCCGGCGAGACCGGAATACCGGCAGCCTTGCATGCCCTGACTGCCGATGCCTCAGGGCAGTTCCGGGAATAATCCAGCTGGCTTACCTGGCGGTGGATTGCCATCTCCTGCGGGCTCGCAGTACGGAGTCCTTCACTGGCTCCCCTGTACAGTTCTCTCACCGCACTGGAAACCTCGTTGATCTCGTTCCGTGAGGATGCCAAACCCAGGAGGTCGAGCATTTCCGCCTGTACCCGCCTGATGTATTCGGGGGTATCACCCCGCCTGCTGGCAATACCGCGGATTTTAACAGACCCGTCGTCGAGCCTGCCATAATACCGGTTATACGCTCCGAACCCGTCCGGCATCGGGAGAAATACCAGCCAGTCGTAGGACTCGAGTTCTGTGAGCAGGTGGGTCTCCTCCTCGATCCGGGCTTTCAGGTGTTCACGCCCGGGTCCCCGGAGCCACAGGCAGTCGACAATTCCGTGGAGGACTGTTGCCCCTTCCTCCTCGGCGATCTCTTTCGACCTGATGAGGATGTCCCGGGAACAGGAGGTGATCCGTTCGTGGACCTCGATATGTCCGAACTTGGCATTTTTATACCCTGTATAGCCGAAACAGGTGACCAGCATCCACTTGAGGATGGAATCGGCCCCGCGATAGTGCGGGACGGTCTTCTTCAGCTGTTTTGTCCTGTACCTGAGATCAAGGAGCGGTGCAAGCACCGCCGGGAGAAAACCTGGCTTTTCGGGGTTGGTAACCGTTTCGGGCGAGAGGTTGTACAGCACGATGACTGCCGGGTACAGGGAGGTGAAGTCGATCTGGAAGACGTCCTCGTAGAGCCCAGGCACCGGCTGGAACATCATCCCTCCCCGGTCGCAGGCACGGAGGCCATTTACGTTTCGGAGGTTTTCTGCATCGGCCTTCCGGTACGGTACCGCTATCCCCCGCAGATGTGCTTCGTACACTTCATATCCCGATATCAGGGTTCCTGCAGTGAACCGTGCTGTGAGGTTTGGGCAGAGGCCGGTGAGCCGCGATGCGAGGAGGACCCCAAACAACCCACCTTCACGATAATTAAAGCTGGTAAGCGTGTCGATCAGTACCCGGCCATCCGGCATGAGCGAACCTTCACGGTACTCGGTCCTGCCATAGCTCATGTACGATTTTGCATCAATCCTCCGGAACATTCCACTCCGGCTGAACGGTGGGTCGAGACCATAATGCCAGGCCTTTGCTACGATCCGCGGTACCCAGATATCTGCACCAGGAAAAAGAATGATATCCGGGTCACAGGAAACGACAATCCCGGAGAGATCGGTGATCACCGTTTTTTCATCCCCTGAAAGAAGATCTTTTACACCGGACTCCCGGTTGGTTACACGGACTGACCTGCACTCCGGAGCGGCATACGGGTTTTCCAGGACTTCGATCTCCAGGACCTTGTCCGGGAGCGAAAATTCCAGGGAAAACCTGGACTCTTCCGGTTCTCCGCATGGGAACAGGGTATGTTCGGCCATGTAGCGGTGTTCAGGCCTGGAATCTACATTGTACAACCTGGCGATATTGCAGGTCTGTTCCAGGATTGCATCTGCTACCCGCCGTCCTGTACTGGCACGGTACCCGTGGCAGGTACCGTACACGGTCCCGAACTGGCATTCCTGGATGCTGTACTGCTCAGAAAGTGCCTCGATCATCTGCCAGTGGGCGTCCGCATCAGGAATCTGGAAATAAAAATCAGGTGTCCAGGGTACCCGGTGGAGGGTTGTCCTGCCCTGTTTGCCACGCTCCCAGAGTTCAACATGGCCGTTCCGGTAATATGAGTCGATGACCCACATGGTCGTTCACACCCGCCCGTTTCCCGGCCAACGAGGGAAATTTTCGGTTGAATAGTATGGTGGTAACCCAGGAAAAGAGTCAACGTCGTCGGGAACAACATGCCCCTCATCCATCCAATTTGTCTCATACTCCCTGCACATGCAGAGGATTACCGAAAAAATGGCAGCTTCAAGAGGGTCATCGAACGTATAAAACGCCTCGCTTGCATATGTTTTTGCCATTGCCACCACTTTGTCCGCGTAGACGGCATCCTCGCACCTCATGGCCCGGGCTGCACGTCCCCATCGTCCGGCGATGTCGTTTACCCCCATGCGGACACTCTGGAAACTTCGCCCCATCATGTCACCCCTGCGAAGAACCCTTCAAGGGTGACCTGTC
Organism: Methanomicrobiales archaeon; assembly: GCA_037134435.1. GTDB lineage: Archaea > Halobacteriota > Methanomicrobia > Methanomicrobiales > Methanospirillaceae > CAIKOD01. Next base: position 3,645 of record JBAXMF010000131.1, read on the forward strand.
CCTTTCCTGTATCCTGCAGTTTTCGCGAGGGGTGCACCCGGCGTGGAGTATCCCGTGGGATTACGGGCTGCTCCCGGAAGAAGTACACCTGGTTTGCGTGGGACTGGATTACATCAAACCAGGGATCGGCTCTATGAGCATACAGCACCACAACTGCACCTTCTGATGCTATCTTCAGTGCATGTGCGACTGATGCGGCATCTTCCTCACCGGTGTACAGTGACGGGTCATGCTCGACGAAGAGAATGGAATGCCGTATCGCCAGGATCTCTGCAGCGAGCTGGCCTGGCGAAACTGCCCTTCTGACCTCCATGTTGCCGGGGTACTTCGTGAGTGCAGGAAGTATCACTGATCTAGTCCCTGCGAGATAAAGGAACAGGTAACGCCTGTTGTCAGGGTTGGTGAGGGCCGGGAGCACGAGCTCTTCAGGTGCAATCAGGGTACAGAACGTGCCCGTTAACACCGATACCATGGGTGCGAGCTCAAACTCCATGGTACGTCAGTGTGCCCGGCGGTCAATAAGGGTGGAGCGGGCGTGGGGTGAAAGTGACGTGATTGGTTGTGTCCTGCGAAGCCTGCCCATCCAGGGATCAATTGGCAGATCTCCATTCTATTTTCAAGGTTAACTGGTCCATAAAATCCAGAAAAAACAAATCGGGCCACATTGTAAGTTATATCCATAATTTTACATCGCAGCCAGAGTTCTGTCTAACGGTCTCCTTTGTAGAAGGGTTCACTGGCAGGGGATTATAGGAATTGTTGCCGGGTAGGATGTCTGTCAACCCGTTTTTCATTACATCAACTGGTACTCATTGGTTCACCCCCATGCTCCAGCCCGGGGAACACAGGACCCACGGGGCGCAATCGAGAACGGAAATATAACCCGGGTCCCTGTGTCCGGGGAAGATCCTGGGTACGGGACCGGGCAATGGTCCCACCGGTTTCCAACTCGTTTGCTTTGTTGAAGGTACTGAGGCGGTTCATCCACCTCCATTTGGGTACAAGAAAAAAGGGGGGCATATTCTGGAAAAATTTGCATTACGGGAGTGCCATTCCCGATGTACAAAGGCTATACCACCCAATAACCATACCTTGGTTTAGCTGGAGACGCAGGATCTACCTATACCCTCATTTATAATGGGTTGAAAAGTTTGCTTTCGTGATATGCGCGCTAACCCTGATAAAATGAAATACATACTAATAATTTATCCCGTTTACGGCAGGAATGTTCATAAATTTTATATATTATAAAATGAATTAGTTAGGCGATAGGATATTGTGGTGATGCCCATATGAGTAACCCGCAGATGGAGCAGATCGAGAAATTGAAGGCAATGGCGCTAAGAAGATGCTCAGAGCGGGTAGCAGAAGCTGAGCGGAAGCGGGGTTCGGCAGGGGAGATGATATTTAACCCTGCATCGCATTGCGGGATCACATCATTCCTGAAACGGAATCACGGGCTGTGAAAAGGAGGGTCGTATGGATAAAAAAACGATCGTAGGGATCGGTAAAAGCAATGAAAGTAAGGAATTTGCTGCGACGGGTAATGTAACGTCAGAGGAGTCACTTCTCGAGCAGATCCGTGCCAAGGAGGAGGAGCAGAACGGGAGGATTGAAGCTGCCAGGCTACAGTATAGCGCGGATGTTGAAAATGCCCGGAAGGAAACAGATTCCAGGCTTGCCCGGGAACGGACTCTCGTGCAGACTGAGGCGGATTCTGTCTGGCGGGAGGCAATGGACCGCATCAATTCTGATGTCGAACGGGTCCTCGGCGAAGGAGAGCAGATGGTACGCCTCGAACGGGAACGGAAGGAGCGGAGGTTTTCCGGGGTCGTCGACAGCGTGGTTCGGGAGATCAGCAAAGGGTAACCGGGTATGATACAGAAGATGAAGAGTGTGCTGGTGGTGGGTCCTAAATCGGACTTCAGTCAGATCGTCGATGTACTGTACCACATGGGCACAATCCACCTTGAAGAGGTGAGCGAATATCTTCAACCGGGAAGCGGGAATGTAAGGAAGATACTGGTCGGCAGCATGACGGAGATCCCGGTACTCCTGGCCACAATAGAAGGGATCTCACTACTTCTCCCTGCAGTAAAGGACCGTTCCAATCTCACGGCACAACGGTATGAAGAGATCCATCACCTGTCAACGCCTGAAATCCTGTCCAGGGCCAGTCACGTAGTCGAGATTGTCGGGGAGACAACACGGAATCTTTCAACAAAAAAGAGTGATCTTGAGATCACCATCACCGGACTGAACCGTTACGAGAAAATTATCGATAAAATCCAGCCACTCGAACAGCAACTGCCGGTACTTCATGGCTATGAAGTTACGGTTCTTGTGATCCAAAAAGAATATGAGGACGTCCTTGAGATCATTCGGCCGGCGTTATCAGATATTACGAATGGCCAGTTTGAGCTGATATCCGCTGACCTGGATGAACAGACAATTGCCGTAATCACCGTGTTCAATAAACATTATTCTGAAAATGTCCACCGCTTCCTGTTCTCCAAAAACATAAATGAAGTCCGTATACCGGCCGATTATTCGAACATGCCGCTTGATAAGGCATTGTTGTTGCTTGATAAAAACCGCCGGGATGCAGGATCAGAGAAGGATAACATCGATAAAGATCTCGCCCGAGTCTCACAGGAATGGGGCCACGAGCTGTCGGCATTACAAAAGGTCCTGACAGAGCGGGGCGAAGAACTCAGTGCCTACAACAATTTCGGTGAAACTGATTAATGGCTGCGCGCGCCGGGGTGCGGCCCAGCCTCAAAGATCCGGCGCTTTACCAGCGCGTTAATGTCGAGGGCACGGTGAACCTGCTGGAGGCCGCGCGGCTCAACCGCGTCAGAA
>JBAXMF010000132.1:0-6498 GCA_037134435.1 Methanomicrobiales archaeon
CAAGTACCGTTGGTCCGACTGATACCCTTGTACTCTCGAAACGCGCGAAGATAACGATGATCTGCCAGGTGACCATCTCACTCATTGTCCTGATTGTACTGGCTGCACGTGCCATTGGAATTCTCCGGTAACTCATTTTTTAGCCATTGTCGTTGAAGGCATGGATATCCATGTATCAGGGATGGAACACCAAACAATTGTCCCGGGCTGGATGGAAGTTGGAAAAAGACATATTCAACGTTAGTTCCTGCGTGCCATCTTTCAGGTAACCAATAGTTCTGATCCAATAATCCCGAAAAGGATTGGTGATGAAGCCTCCGGCATACGTTGTTCGGTTTCACCTGAATTAACGTAGTAATCAGGTAAAATCTGGGGGAAAATAGCCTGATTAAGAACTTACACTATTTTTTCTGATTCACTTCTATTGCACCTCTAGGACCCACGATTACGCGCAGGGTTAACTCCCACCGAGACTGGAAACTACCGGGACCGCGTATGCTGGCCCATCAAATCCATTTCTTCCTCCGGAAGTAGGTAAGCATCCCCACGACCATAATGACCATCAGAACCAGCACCGAGTAGTACCCATATTCCCAATCGATTTCCGGCATATACCGAAAGTTCATACCATATAAACCGACGACAAACGTGAGGGGGATAAAGATGGTCGCAATAAGCGTGAGCACCTTCATGATCTCGTTCATTTTATAGCTCAAGCCTGAGAGATAGATATCGATCATCCCGGATACCATGTCCCTGAATGTCTCAAGGGTATCAATCACTTGGATCGTATGGTCATAGACATCACGCAGGTAGATCGTGGTTGATTCTTTAATGAGGGGCGATTCTGACCGTTCAAGGTTATTGATCACCTCGCGGAGCGGCCAGACTGATTTCCTTAAGAATATCATATCCTTCTTCAGCTGGTTGATTTTGTTAAGGGAGCCCTGGGTTGGATTGGTGACCAGTTCCTCCTCCAGGTCCTCGACCCGTTCTTCGAGCTTTTCCATTACCGCGAAATAATTGTCCACGATACCGTCGATGAGCGCGTACGCAAGGTAATCCGGGCCGAACTTCCGAATCCTGCCATCTTTCCGGATCCGTTCGCGCACGGGGTCAAAGATATCCCCAATATCTTCCTGGAATGAGATCAGGAAATTTGATCCGATAATCATGCTGATATGCTCGATCTTGACATCCTTTTCCCGTTCGATGTAAGACAGCATCTTTAAGTTCAGGTAAAGGTAGTTGCCCAGGTCCTCCATCTTAGGCCGCTGTTCAGTATTTAAAATATCTTCCAGGATGAGCGGATGTATGGTGAAGTGTTTTCCAAGGTCTTCGATGACGTTCGTGTTTCCGAGTCCATCAACATTTATCCAGGTCACCGTTTCAGTGTCCCGGAATTGGAAACATTCTGTGATCTGGTTTACCTGTTTCTCCTGGAAGTGGGTAGCATCATAGTCGATGACCGTGATCAGGACAGGGGTGTTACCTGTTTCACCGCTGACATGGAGGGACCCGGGCGGCTGACCTGCCCGTTTTGAGAGCTTATGCTTCTGGCGTGACATGGTAGTCAATGTAGTGTGAAGAGAATGGGACGAGTAGTTGAATAATGATATGGTTTTTTTATCCCTGGAGGTACCAGACTTGGAAACCCCGTATTAAACCATTGATACCATTAATATCTGCAACCTCAAAAACTATGGATAAGGACTGGTAATGTGCAGGGTATTTTCCGTAAGAGCAACATGGGTGTTAACCCCGGATCATACAATGAAAAAGAAAAAAGTGTCCTCCTAAGCCTCATCGTCGATATTATTTTCTGGATACCTGATATCGCAGCCGCGGTGCTCTCCGGGTCCATCACCCTGTTTGCGGACGTAGTAAAGTGTGGAAACGAGATCATCTCGACTTTTTTATCCTATATTACCCTACGAAAACTAAACCGCAGCAACAAGGATGTTTACAACTACGGGCTCGGTAAGTTTGAGACCATTTCATGCACGGTTACCGGGGGCGTTATGTTCATATCCCTTGCCCTGGTGTTTTTTGTGGCATTATACCGTATCGCCGTCCCTGAATCACTGATTAGGGAAGGTACGATGCTAGGAATCGTCCTCATGATACTCGGGGTATGTACAAACTCCTGGCTGAGTTACAAAAACCACCGGATCGCAAGAAAAGAACCATCCCTTATTATGGAGTCCCAGTGGCGGCTGTTTCGTACGAAAGCCTTCTCTGACGGTGCAGTCCTTGTTGCCCTGACTGCCAGTCTGGCACTGGCAGAATACAAATGGTCCCACTATATCGACCCCCTTGCCTCATTTATGATCGTCGGCGTATTATTCCTGTCTGGTTACCGCGAGATAAAAACTGCCCTCCCTGACCTGCTGGACAAGACGCTCGAAGAAGAGCTCCAGATAGAGATAATGAAAAACCTTGCAGAATTTTTCGATGAGTACCATGATATTCACGGGATCCGATCCCGCCGGAGCGGGTCACATATGTATATTGACCTCTTTTTAGAGTTTGATCCCGGGAAATCCATGGGCGAGGTACAGGGGATAATTAACAGGATGAAGGCATCGCTGGAAGAACATATCCCGGGAAGTTCTGTTAGTATTATGCCATCCAGCGGACCCTGAATCCTTATGAAACGGTCCCTGGTGGTTCCAATGGGAATCGCGATTTTTATGCCCGGGCAGCCCGATTCCTGGAATAAAAGATATACCGGTACCGCCCACTGACCTCCGGAGCGCTATTGAAGAGCGCCGCGGCTGTCACTACTCGAACCGTTCGCTCACGCAGAATGAACCTGCTTCCCTCTGCTGGAACACGCAGGGGATCGTGAGGAAATTAAGGCGCCGTATTACATGCAGCGAAATGTCCTCCGTGTGGGAGGAGGCCATGCATTTGGAACATACCTGCCCATCAATCAGATGGATGACATGCAACCCTGGCTCTACCGGTATCCTATGTGGTCATACATTCTTGCTGTCGTCGATATACTCAACAGTATTCCAGCACGCATAATAGCCGCCATATCCGGGCAGGTATTCGTCTGCCTTTCGGTGGTCACCTTCATCTGATCGTCGGTGATTTACTGGATGGCGGAGCGGTATAGCGAGCTGACATGCCAGCCCGTTCATCCCGATGCGGGTCATGTCTGCCATAATCTTTACCGTTTGATTGAACAGATCTGCTGCGGTACTGTGCCACCGGGACGGGTAAAGACCCGCAGGTGACAGACGTGCTCGGTATTGATGGAGAACCGGAAGTTTGTGGTATACGGTGCAACGGGGAGGAAGAAAACAGGTTAATCGTATTTTTCAGGGAATTATTTCAGATCCGGTAAAAAAATCGAAAGTTTGTGTTAATGTCCCCATTTGGGGGGAATCCCAGGACAAAAACTCCGGTGTCCTTACGCGGCTAGCGATTTATTACTTCGGGGCCACATTTGGGGGAATGCCCAGGTTCATGGCCCCCCTGACCGGAGAGGGGACTGTCATATTTACCGTAAGGGGCCACTGGCCTGCAAGGCCTACATCGATACTGAACGGAGTGCCTGGTGAAAGGGCAGTACCCGGATATATCAGGAGGGTAAATAATTCATTTGGTTCGAGAAAATCATCCTGGTTTGCAGAATAACCTGCTGACACACCACTTTTCCCTGCGATTGTCCAGGCAGGTTTGGTAAGGGGGCGTGTTTCAATCCAGGGAAGTTCTGTTTGCTGCCCATTCGTAGTAAACCAGATACGGGTCTTTCGCATATCGATGGGTGGAGGCCCCCCTGCCCCTACCGTGAACTGCTGTATCGTGATCGGCAGGCTGACTGAGCCCATTTTACCCGGATCAGGCGTGGTGGTTTTCACCGTTACATTACCCACCGGCCCGGAGATGTCAGCATACCCGGTGACATCGGCAGCAATGACCGGGGGAAAGGGGACATTCGATAATTTAGTCCCGATATTTGACCCACCTGTAAAAGACGGGTAAATAAATAAGCTGAAAATGATGAGTCCCACAAGAATTGCAACGACCAGCAGCCCCAATGCCAGGCTAAATTCACCATCATCCCATAAACGGTGGTCCATGTTTCATTATGCCCCGCGTGGGAAGATAATTGTTTGTTTGTGTTTGAAGTTGCAAATTTCCGCCTGCTGACGAGAAACAGACCCCTCTCTGCAAGGAGCGTGTCACCCTTGCAACTGCCTAAAATAACAGAGAAATGATCCAAAAAGTATTGGTTTCTCCATCTTTCTTAAAAATTCAAAAAGACTGAAGACATCGACAAGGCGTGGCAGACAAAATTCTTCGGCAGCCAGGTGGTCACCAGCGGACCCATTGCAGCCGCGAAATGATAAACGTCGATCATAAGGGTCAATACTTCATGCTACCGAGATATCTCAGGTAACTATTCCGGGTAACCGGGAAAATGGTGAAACATAAACCGATAATGTTTGCGTTCTTATCAAAAATCGGTGAAATATTACCATCAACCGGCATCCTGGCCTGGTCTTTTTTTACCAGTACGGCATCCTTTGGAAAACTTACGCTTTGGCGGAGACGCATCACATTATCAATTGGATTTTCCATCACCCTGCCATCGGTGGGATTCACAATCACGATAAGTTCACGGTTGTGGTATTTCCGGGACCGATCATGCAGGGTGCCGATCATCGCTTCAGCCGCAGGATTCATTGAGACGATAATACCTTCCGTATCGGTGACTACCAAGGCCTCGTACATGCCAGAAAAGATCTGCAAAAAAAATTCGTGATTCTTTCGAATTTTGTGATTCACCTGGTGCTTATAGAATGTGAGGTCAATTGCCCGTTGAAGATCGTTATCAGTGAACGGCTTCGTCAGATATTCACAGTCTTCGGTCAGGATGGCACGTTTGAAGGTATCCGGGTCAGTATCACCCGTCAGGTAAACAACAGGGATACTGAATTTTTCCATCAGGAGGTTTGCCGTGTCGATACCATCCATCCTTCCCGGAAGCCTGATATCCATGATCGCAACCTGTGGATTCAGATTGGCGGCTTTCTGAATTGCTTCTTCCCCGTTTAATGCGGTCCCAAGTACAGAATATCCCATTTTTTGCAGCCTGAGCTCGATCAGGTGTACGAGGACGGGGTCGTCATCGACCACGAGTACGGATATAGTTTTCCTGTTCTGGGACATCGCAACCTTTGTTTGAAACTTTTTTTGTTGTCATCCTGTTGGTTGGCAAACCTGATGATAGTTTCCTGCCACTGGACGGTACATCTTTTTTTTCTTTAAACGGGTGTGTATGCTTCGCGTTCACATCGTATAGGATGAAAAACAGCCAGCGCATTTTTTGTTTTGGCTTTTTACCAGGCATAAGTTCTTGAGACGGAATTGAAAAGGCTTATTTTCAGTTATATCCGTGATTTTTTGGTAGAATGGTCCAAGTCATCGGCTATTTCCGTGACTCTATTAACTTGGGGCGCAAAATAAAACCCACGTTCCATTGTCTTTTGTGTCCCGGTATTTTTTGCAACCGTAGAAAATTGGGGCATAACACTTTTGAGATGCCAGGTATACCAGGGAACAACATTTCGGTTTCACGGATAAGTCGCTATAACTATTTAAGAACCACCCACAATAGGTTTAGGCAAATCGGAAGAAGAATTGAGCTTCTTTTACCCCAAATACGGGGACTTTTAAGAAGAATCCGTATTAATGTATCGACCGTTTTTTCCTGGGCGTTAATGCCCCGTTAAATCGGCCGGATTTAAGTCAGATTCACTTAAAACAGATAAATTAGCCCTTGTATCAAAAGTCGCAGGATATTCGAGCAAACTTAAGAAACGTAGCCTGATTTGGGGTTATTTATCGGTAATTCAGTGTGATATGAGTTTAAGTCGGGTAAACCGCATGATACCGTACTAAATATCCAGGACTAGCAAACGTCAATGCATGCCTCACTGGAAAGTCCTTGATTTTTATTACCCCATCCCAAAAAATATCCGCATTATTCGTATGAAGTTGTCGCACCTACGCAACAGCCTCTACTGCCACGATTATTTAACCTGAAGGAGGCACCTTTTCTTTATAATCCTAAACTCGGCTGAGTTAGGGGACGCATAAGGATTTCGTGGCGCTTGTAAACATCTCTTTGAGATTGGCGCCGGCAGGACGCTTGGGATCATCGGGCATAACGTGGCCTGTAAATCCACGCTTTTCAGATTCTCTTTGGCATCGTGATCCCGGACAGCCGTCAATTCATCAGTCCAATATTTTCCCCCTGTTCACATTCCCCAGATGGTGATCGGGGACTTCACAGGATGATCTTCTGATCCCTCAAAAACCTGTTTCTCTAAAAATATCTTCTCATCCCATGGTTTTCCGACCGCCCGGTCGAAGATGATCAGATGAGCCTCGTCCGCCCCGCATTTATCTGCCTACTTCCACGCCTGTGCCATCCCATCAATGATCGTCTGCTCACGGGACCTGCGAAGAATTTTTAGT